>JAXHTV010000012.1 GCA_034189865.1 Pseudomonadota bacterium
CGTGGGCGCCCAGTCCGGATATGACGCCGGCAGCAATATCCGAAAAATAGGATTGTCGGCGAAAGGGTTCGCGGGCGTAAATATTGGAGAGATGAATCTCGATGAACGGCGCAGCCACTGCTAGCAAGGCGTCCCGGATGGCGACGCTGGTATGGGTAAACGCAGCGGGATTGATCAGTATGAATGCCACCCGTTCATCTCGTGCCCGATGAACCCGCTCGACCAACTCGTGTTCGGCGTTGCTTTGGAAGCAGATGAGCTCATGGCCGGCCGCTTGGGCCTGTTGGGACAAGCGGGTTTCGATGGTTGCCAGGTCCGTATGACCATATGTGGCTGTTTCCCGGTTACCCAGCAAATTCAGGTTTGGTCCGTTTAGCAGCAATAGTTTGGCCATGTGAACGATTCGAATACCCGGATCGAGTTCGCGTTGGTGGTTTGTATGCTACAGGTACGTTTGCGGCCGCCATGAATTTCGGAAAAAGTTCGCGAAATCGCTGGAATTGGCAGAAAAACGCAACGTAACAGCAGCGAATTTCACGCTATTTTGCATGGGCGCCGTGCGAGTTTCAATACTCGTAGCCGCTCATGGAGTGGCGGGGGATTGAGCGGCGGGCCGGGCGGTGATCGGAACAATGGCCTCAAGCCAGCCGTCAAGATCGGATTGGTCCAGCAGCCCGGTGTGGCTATCGAATAGGCTTCCATCCGGTGCGACGATGACAGTGTATGGAATCCCATTGGAGCGATTTCCGAAGGCGGTCGCCAGTTTGAATCCGGTTTTGGTCGCCAGCAGTATGGGGTAATTGATCTTCAGCTCAGCGGCAAATTTTTTTACCGGTTCTGCGCGATCGACTGCAACGCCGATGACCACGACGTCACGATCGGCATATCGTTTGTAGGCGTCGATCAACAAGGGCACTTCTTTGCGGCATGGGGCGCACCATGTTGCCCAAAAATTCACGATCAGAATCTTTCCTTCCCATTCGGTTGAGCTGCGATCACGCCCGTCCAGGTCAGGTAAGGTGAATTTCGGTGCCTTATTGGGAAGTGCGGTGGTGGATGATCCGCCACCTTCTCCGGCCACGTAGTAATAAGTAAACGCTCCGGCGCCACCGGCAAGCGCCAGTAAGAAACCAATTAAAATGCCTCGCACGATATGAATCACGGGGTCCGCCGATTGCTGTCAGCGCGGGTTGCCTCCCGGAGGTGGCGGACGAATTCGTTCGGTTCCATAAAACCTAAAATCCGGTAGTTGGGGAGTTCATCGCCCCGTTGATTGAAGATCAGTAAGGTGGGCGGGCCAATGACATCCAGTTGCCGCATCAGCTCTCGATCCGTTGCGTCATTGCGTGTGACGTCAGCTTGGAGAAGCCGGAACGACGACAACAAACTCGCGACCTCGGGGTTGTTAAAGGTTTCCCGCTCCATCTTAATGCAGTCCACACACCAGTCGGCGTAAAAGTCCAGTATCGCGTATCTGCTTTCGCTGCTTGCGCGTGTGATTTCGCGCTGAAGGTCCGCAAATGACTTGATCGGGACAAATTCAACTTCGTTTAGTGTTGCCGACTGATCGGACGGGGCACGCAGGTGGGCCAGTGGCGTTTGCAAACGGTCGCCACCGCTCGCGGCTGAGATGATCAAAATGACGCCGTAAACGAATGTCGACAAACCCAGCCCCTGAATGAGTTTTTGCAAGGGCGTGGTATCAGTGGCGCTACGGAAGGCGCCAAGCAAGAGCGCGGTCGCGATCGCCAAGCCGCCCCAAGACAGCAGGCTGATCTCGGCCGGAATGATACGCTGCAGGAGCCAGATTGCAACGCCTAGCAGCAAGACGCCAAAGGCGGCCTTGACCGTTTCCATCCAGGGGCCAGCCTTGGGCAAAAAGCCGCCCGTGGAAACGCCCACCACAATCAGAGGAACGCCCATGCCCAGTGACAGGGAAAACAGGGCTAATCCTCCCAGCACGGCATCCCCGCTTTGTCCAATGTAGATCAGGGCGCCTGCCAGTGGCGGTGCCAGGCAAGGGCCCACGATCAGGGCGGAGAGCAGCCCCATCACGGCGGCGCCTGTGAGTGTGCCGCCGTGCTGCCGGCGGCTGAGCGAATCCACGCGATCCCGAATGGCACCAGGCAGTTGCAGCTCATAGAGCCCGAACATGGATAAGGCCAAGGCGACGAAAATTGCCGAGAATCCGATGAGAACAGCCGGGTGCTGGGCAAAGGCCTGGAGGTTCGCGCCGAACAGCCCGGCGAAAATCCCGGCTGCCGTATAGGCCAGCGCCATGGCCAGCACGTAGGCCAGCGACAGGCTCAGTGCTCGGGCGGTCGAACGTTCTTGTGTTTGAGCCCCGACGATGACGGCAGACAAAATCGGCACCATCGGTAAAACACAGGGTGTAAACGCCAGCAGCAACCCCAAGCCGAAGAAGGTCATCGCGATCAGCCCGAGTTGGGTGGACGCGATCACTTCCACCAAGCGGTCTTGTTCGGAGACGAAAGGCGCTGTTGGCTCGGTTGACCCCGCAGGCGCTGTCGGGGCGGTGGTCGTCAGACGTTCGAGTTCGATGATCTGTTCTTGAGGGGCATAACAGATACCGCCGTCTGCACAGCCTTGATAGGTCAAGGTGATCGGGCCCGCGCCGGCGATGGGCTGGATGCGGATTTCCAGCAGATCGGTGTAAATGTGAGTTTCGCCGAAGTATTCGTCTGTTTTTGGCTTGCCCGACGGGATCTCGACCCGACCCATTGCGATCAGGTCCTGCCCGTCTTGCTCGGCGCCCAGTTGTTCCTGGTAAAGGTAATAACCCGGTTCAATGATCCATCGGGCAAGGAGCGTACCGTCCGACATCGCTTCTGATTCAAGCCGGAAAGCTTCATCGGGGGTCAGAAATTGCCGGGGTGCTTGTTCTTCCGCGGCGAACAGATCGTTGAGAACGCCTATGGTGAACCGCTCCTGTCCGATTGCTGCTGGGGCATGGACAAGCGTTAAACAAAGCATCCACGCAAAGTGAAGGCGAACGAGGGTTTTCGTGATGTGGCTCATAACTAACGGGAAGTCGTCGACTCGTCTATCCACGCCAAGTACTCGGGCAGCCCGGCGACGATGGGAATGGCGATAATTTCCGGCACATCGTAAGGATGGGCCTCGAAAAGTGTCCGCTCCAATTCTTGGTAAGCGGTGGTGGTTGTCTTGATGGTCAGCGAATACTCCGATTCTGTCTCGACTCGACCCTGCCAGCGGTAGACCGATTTTACATCCGGCGTGATGGTCACACAGGCTGCCAAGCCCAGGGCGACCACCGTCTCGGCGATCGTTTCAGCGGTATCGCCATCCGGGCAATTGCAAAGGACCAGCAGATGAGCATGTTTCATGCAATTAAATGACGCGTGTTATCTCGGCGTGCATTGTACTGCGTCGCGTTCACTGGTGCACTTGACTCGGTCGGATTAGTCACTATTATTAGCAGTCACTCGAGGTGAGTGCTAACGTGTCCTCGACCGAGTCAATACTACGCGATGGTAGCAGTTTAAGGAGAGCATTCATGAAAATTCGTCCTTTGCATGACCGGGTGGTTGTGAAGCGTTTGGAAGAAGAGCGCACTTCCCCGGGCGGGATTGTGATTCCTGATTCCGCAGCGGAGAAGCCGATTCGTGGCGAAGTGCTTGCTGTAGGCAATGGCAAGCGTTTGGAAAATGGTGAAGTGCTGCCGCTGGATGTGAAGGTCGGTGATAGCGTCCTGTTCGCCAAATATGCCGGCACGGAGATCAAGGTCGAAGGCGAAGATGTCCTGGTGATGCGCGAAGACGACATCATGGGCGTCATCGACTAGGCTGCCCGCTGCATAGATTCCTACCAGATTAACGCAGGATTTCAGAGAGGAAGTCGATAATGGCTGCGAAACAAATCAAGTTTGCCGAAGACGCCCGCGCGCGCATGGTAAAAGGTGTCAACGTTCTGGCCAACGCCGTCAAAGTGACGCTGGGACCGAAAGGCCGCAACGTAGTGTTGGAAAAGAGCTTCGGCGCGCCGACGGTCACCAAAGACGGTGTTTCTGTCGCGAAAGAGATCGAACTGAAAGATCGTTTTGAAAATATGGGTGTGCAGATGGTCAAGGAGGTCGCTTCCCAGACTTCCGATGTCGCCGGTGACGGCACGACCACCGCAACCGTGTTGGCTCAGGCCCTGATGCGCGAAGGTATGAAAGCTGTTGCCGCCGGTATCAGCCCCATGGACCTGAAACGTGGTATCGATAAAGCCGTCGTCCAGGCGGTCGAAGAGATCAAGAAGCTCGCCAAGCCGTGTAACGACCAGAAAGCCATCGCTCAGGTCGGTTCCATCTCCGCCAACGCTGACACCGTGATCGGCGAACTCATCGCCAAGGCCATGGAAAAGGTTGGCAAAGAGGGTGTGATCACCGTCGAAGAGGGCTCGGGTCTGGAGAACGAGTTGGAAGTGGTCGAGGGTATGCAGTTCGACCGCGGCTACCTGTCCCCTTACTTCGTCAACAACCAGGAGAGTATGTCCTGCGAGCTGGATGATCCTTACATCCTCTTGTATGACAAGAAAATCTCCAACATTCGCGAAATGCTGCCGACGCTGGAAGCCGTCGCCAAATCCAGCCGTCCTTTGTTGATCGTCGCCGAAGACGTGGAAGGCGAAGCGCTGGCCACCTTGGTTGTCAACAATCTGCGCGGTATCGTCAAGGTCTGTGCCGTGAAGGCGCCAGGCTTTGGTGATCGTCGCAAAGCCATGCTGCAAGACATGGCCGTGCTGACCGGTGGTCAGGTGATTTCCGAAGAAGTCGGCTTGAGCCTTGAGAAGGTGTCTTTGGACGACCTGGGTAACGCCAAGAAGATCCAGGTCAATAAAGAGAACACCACCATCGTCGATGGTGCGGGCCGTAAGGAAGATATCGAAGGCCGTATCGATCAGATCCGTCGCCAAATCGACGAAGCGACCTCGGACTACGATCGTGAAAAGCTGCAGGAACGCATGGCCAAACTGGCCGGCGGTGTGGCCGTGATCAAAGTCGGTGCCGCGACCGAAGTGGAAATGAAAGAGAGGAAAGCACGTGTGGAAGATGCTTTGCACGCCACCCGTGCGGCGGTGGAAGAAGGCGTAGTGCCCGGCGGTGGCGTTGCCTTGGTCCGTGTCAAAGCTGCAGTGAGCGGTGTGAAGGGCGACAACGACGATCAAAACGTCGGTGTGTCCATCGCCCTGCGGGCAATTGAAGAGCCGCTGCGTCAGATCGTGACCAATGCCGGCGATGATGCTGCCGTTGTGCTGAACAAAGTCGCCGAGGCCGATGGCGCCTTCGGTTACAATGCCGCTACCGGCGAATATGGCGATATGATCGAAATGGGTATCATCGATCCGGCCAAAGTGACCCGCACCGCGTTGCAGAACGCCGCATCGGTAGCTTCGCTGATGTTGACCACCGAGTGCATGGTCGCCGAAGAGCCTAAAGAAGAGAAAGATATGCCAATGCCCGGCGGCGGAATGCCGGATATGGGCGGCATGGATTTCTAAGATCCGGCTTTTCGCCTTGATTGGGAAGGCGCCTGGCTTCGGCTGGGCGCCTTTTCTTATTCAGAGTCTGCGCTGACGCGCACCTCCACAGTCGCTATTCCACCCCTCACGTAGGGCTACCGTAGCCCGGCGCTTCCGTCATCTGTTCACGCTATGCGGCCCAGTTGCCTGCGATGGGGCAGGCGAGGCTGTGGCCATCCAGACACCAACGCATGGCATCGTATTCGACCAGTTTATTGTCGCGGATGAGTCGAAGAATATCGCGGATGTACGCACTCGACCGTTCTGAATAGCGGGAGAGGCCGGGTGCCAACGCCGGTCCACTGAGAAACTGGCCGGCGTTTCGCAGGCGTCGGCGTTCGGCCCGAAACGTCTCGTAGGCCCGGTGCGTATTGAGGTTGTGAATGTAAGATCGAACCGAAGCGGCGGCGCTGGGATATCGAGCGAGCTGGTAGCGGGCATCTTCCGGGCGTGCCGCCGGCGTGAGGCCGCATCCGGGCCGATAGCAGTATTGGCCGAAATAGTTGTTTCCTTCGCGGGCGAACCGGGATGTTCCCCAGGCCGACTCGTTGGCTGCTTGGGCTAAGGCAATGGAGGGAGGAACCATATCCACCCGCATCATGAGTTGGTTCCACGCCTGGTGGTCATTCCAGTCGACTGTGCCCAGTTTGTAACGATGAGCCAGGGCGTTCAGCCATTTCAGATCGTGACCGCTCAGCGTGGCTTGTTCGCTCAATCGGCGCAGCCGCGCGCGGTCGCTCAATAGGTCGGTGTTAACGTGTTTGATGTGGCCGTAAAGGTAGGCGAAGAAAAGCGCTTTTCGTTGACGGGTCGAAGTGAGCGCCGCGAATCTAGGGGTTTTTTGGGGGGCTGAGGCCAGGACCCGCTGCGTGGCACGGACCGTGGGGACAGGTTCCGGTCTCGTCGGTGATTGGTGGTCGGATGGCATCTCCAAAGCGTCGGGAGACTTGCCGGGATGAGGCGCAATCGCATAGACCATGGTTGCGGTGGCCATGAGCATCATCAGCGCCGAGAGACGGGGTATCGCCTGGGGTATCGGGTCCGGCTCATGCTGCATCGGGCGAGGCCTCCAAGAACTCGAGTACGGCGCGATGAAAGGCCGCCGGTTGTTCCAGATGCAAGAAATGCCCGGCCTGGCTCAGCACCACTTCGCGGCTGAGCGGATGAGGGAAATCCCGTGCCCCCCCAACATACATTTCCGGGCCGATACAATCGTCCTGTTCGCCGACGATAATCAATGCCGGCAACGGCTTACGGGAAAAAAGAATCCGGAACTGAGCGCGCCATTGAGATTGAAAAAAGAGTTTCGCCGGATTCAGCAAAAAGCGGTAGTAGGCGACTGCTTGCTCCAGGATCATCGGTTCCTGGAGCTGTTGGGCGACGCGCTCGATTTGAGGGTGGTCCGCAGGGAGACCGGGTGACCATCGTCGCCAAAGCGTTCGGATATAGGCGAGGTCGCCTTGACGAATACGACGGGTGACCCCGGGCAACTGAAAATAATACATGTATCGCGACCGCACGATCTGGCGGATATTGATGTTCCTGACGAAGCGTCGCAGCGGCGGAACGGCCGCCAGGATCACGCGATCAATGTGGTACGGATTCGTCTCACGTTGTCGATGGATGCCCGCCAGGGTTTGCGCCAGGATCGAGCCCCAGTCATGACCGCAGAGCGCGACCGATTCCCCCGGCACAACCTGGGCGAGCCAATCGTCCAGTTGTTGGGCCATCGACAGCAGTGAAGCGTCATCCCCTCCCGGGAGATCGGAACCGCCGTAGCCGGGCATGTACGGGATCAGGCAGCGATAGCCGGCCTGCCCGAAAGCTGTGACAGATGCCTCGAAAGTATGGGGCGTGTCTGGGAACCCATGCATCAGGATCAGCGGCCGACCTTGGCCGATGTCAAAATAGCGAGTATTTCCCGATGCTGTGGAGCAGTTTTTGGCTTCGTTGCTACGCACAGGCTGTCCTTTGCCCCGGAATGTCTCATTGGGGCCGGGATTGTTTGAGAGTCTATTTAAAGCAGACTCGCCACGAGGGGGCAACCGGTATCACCGATGACTCCAGTTTGCCATCGACCGCGTGTTACCATGAGCGCCCATGTTGTCCTATCCGCAAATTGATCCCGTCGCCATTCAAATCGGCCCGCTGTCCGTACGATGGTATGGGTTAATGTATGTTATCGGTTTCCTGGCCGGTTGGTGGTTGGGTCGATATCGTGCCCGCCGTTCCGATAGCCCTTTCACTCCCGAGCAGGTGGGGGATCTGGTCACCTGGGTGGCACTGGGGGTCATCATCGGTGGCCGGCTAGGTTATGTGTTGTTTTACGATTTCCAGCGTCTGCTTTCCGATCCATCGATCATTATCCGCATCTGGGAAGGCGGTATGTCCTTTCACGGTGGGCTCATTGGCGTGTTGATCGCTGCGATCTGGTTTTCCCGTGTCGCCGGGGTGAGATTTTTCCAGACCACCGATTTCGTGGCCCCCCTGGTACCTATCGGACTGGGATTCGGCCGGATCGGCAACTTTATCAATGCGGAGCTATGGGGTCGTCCCACCGATCTGCCGTGGGGTATGGTTTTTCCCATGGCCGGACCGGAACCCCGCCATCCGTCGCAGCTTTACGAGGCCGGTTTAGAAGGACTGGTCTTATTCGTGGTGCTTTGGTGGTACTCGGCCAAGCCGCGTCCGATGATGGCTGTCTCCGGTCTGTTTCTCATCTTGTACGGTTTTTTCCGTTTCATGGTGGAGTTCGCGCGCGAACCTGATGCCCATTTGGGGTTTTTATGGGGGCAGTGGCTCACCATGGGTCAGCTACTCAGCGCGCCCATGATCGCCGCGGGGTGCATCTTTATGATCGTGGCCTATGCCCGGGCCCGCTCAGGTGTCGCGTCAACCTCGTAGGGATGCTATCGAAATTATGCAGCAGTATTTGGAACTGTTGAAACATGTGCGCCGTCACGGTACTCGCAAGACGGATCGCACCGGTACCGGAACGCTCAGTGTTTTCGGATACCAAATGCGCTTTGATTTGTCGGCCGGATTTCCCGCGGTTACGACCAAAAAACTTCATTTCAAATCCATCATTCACGAACTGATCTGGTTTATTCGTGGTGACACCAATATCGGCTATCTCCGCGACAACGGGGTGACGATCTGGGACGAATGGGCAGATGAAAACGGCGATTTGGGGCCGATCTACGGCCATCAATGGCGGTCGTGGCCGACCCCCGACGGTCGCCATATCGACCAGTTGGCCGAGGTGGTGCGCGACATTCAGAACACCCCGGATTCTCGACGCTTGTTGGTCAGTGCCTGGAACGTGGCCGATCTTGACCGCATGGCGCTTCAGCCTTGCCACACGCTGTTTCAGTTTTATGTGGCCGATGGCCGTTTGTCATGCCAGCTCTATCAGCGCAGCGCCGACCTGTTCCTCGGTGTGCCGTTCAACATTGCATCGTATGCCCTGTTGACGATGATGGTGGCGCAGGTCTGTGAACTCGCGCCGGGCGAGTTCGTCCACACCTTTGGGGATGCGCACATTTATCTCAACCATCTCGAGCAGGTCGATACCCAGTTGCAGCGTGAGCCGTTGCCGTTGCCGCAAATGCGCATCAACCCAGCGGTGACCAACCTATCGGATTTTTGTTTTGAAGACTTCGAACTGGTGGATTACCAATCTCACCCGGCCATCAAAGCGCCTGTGGCGGTTTGACATGAGGTATGGGAGCTCCAGGTGCATGTAGCGTTGGTGGTGGCCATGGACCGGCAGCGGGGCATCGGCCGGGAGGGTGCATTGCCCTGGCACTTGCCCGCGGATTTGGCCTATTTCAAGCGGGTGACGATGGGCAAACCCATCATCATGGGGCGGCGCACCTATGAATCCATCGGTCGCCCCTTGCCCGGGCGGCTCAACGTCGTGCTGACCCGTAACCCCGCCTATACCGCACCCGGCTGTGAGGTGGTTGCCACACCGGAGGCGGCCCTCGCCTGTGCGGCCCAAAGCGGTACGGAGGAAGCCATGGTGATCGGTGGCGCGGCTGTCTACCAGGCATTTCTCGGTCGGGCCGACCGTCTTTACGTCACCGAGGTCGCGACCGAAGTCGTGGCTGACACGCGGTTCCCGGCCATCGACCGCGAGCAATGGCAGGAAATCCAACGAACGGACCGCGCTGCGGACGATCGCAATCCTTTCGCCCTGTCCTTCGTGGTGTTCGAGCGACGCTCCGCTCAAAAAGATTAAGCGTTAGCGCGTTCAGTCGTCCCCAGGGGGTTGTTTCGCTTGGCAGCGGATGCAGGTCGCCGGCGGTGGGCTGGTATCCGAGTCCAGGCGCAAGGCGGTCAGTTCCCCGCCCCACAGGCATCCCGTATCCAGGGCATAAACGCCGGGGGCATCAACCGTACCCAAGGTCGACCAGTGTCCGAATACAATCTTCAGATCCCGGCTTCGTCGGTTCGGAATTTGAAACCACGGCACCAATTCGGAAGGTTGAGTGCCCGGTGCGCCCTTGTAGCGCAGGTCCAGACGTCCATTCGGGTCTACGAATCGCATGCGGGTAAACGCATTGGTAATGTAGCGCAACCGCGAGGTGCCGCTAAGATCGGAACGCCACTGTTTCGGCTTGTTTCCGTACATTTTTCGCAAGAATTTTGGGGCGCCGTCTGAGCGCAGGACCCGCTCGACTTCCGCCGCACACGCCATGGCCGTGGGCAAATCCCACGCCGGGGGCAAGCCGGCATGGACCATCGTGAAACCGAGTTCGGCGTCGTGATGCAATAACGGGCGATAACGGAGCCAAGTCATCAACTCCGCTCGGTCGGGGGCATCGAGGATAGGGCGTAAGGTCGGGTTTTCCTTGTCCCCGCCGAAGCCTTGATCCAGCGCCAGCAGATGGAGATCGTGGTTTCCAAGCACCGTGATTGCCGAATCACCCAGGGCTTTGACAAAACGGAGTGTTTCAAGGGACTGGGGGCCTCGGTTGACCAGATCCCCGGTTAACCAGATCCGATCGACCGAAGGGTCGAAGGTCACGCGGTCCAACAATGCTTGGAGCTCGTCGAAACAACCTTGTATATCGCCTATCGCGTAAACGGCCATGCTCGTTGTTTGCTCAATCGTCCCAGGTTAGCGTTGCCGGCGTGCAACGACGGAAAGAAACACCATGCCGCTATTTGCGTCGATCTCTCGGCGAGTTTTCGCTAAAAACGGCGTGAACCAGTGCCGTTAGACGGGTCGATGCGTGGTCGGCAACACCGCCAAGACATCACAGGGCGCACCGTGTAGTACGGCATCTTCCGTGTGGCCGAACAATACGGCCAGGCCATGTCGTTCGTGCCGGCCGATGACGATCAGATCTGCCGCCAGTTCTCTCGCCGTTTCAATGAGTTGCTGTTTCACGCTGCCGAGCCGTATCAGGCAATTCGCTTCGGCAAATCCTATGGCTTGGGCCATGTCCCGTAAGCGCGATTGTTCCGCTTCCAGAAGCTCAGCCGGCGGCAGGCCGACGTCCGGCAGCAGAGATTCGGCGGCGGGATCGGTGAGCAAATACTCGGTGACATGGAGCAAAGTCAGTCGGGCACCGCAGCGTCTGGCCAACGCGGCTGCTCGTTTGCCGACAGCCAGGCTGTCGGGTGACATATCCAGTGCCAGCAGGATATGTGAGTAGGCGCTCATCATCGATCGCTCCTCCCGAGAGACTCGATTCAGGGTACGGCGATATCTGCCAGCTGCGCAAACTGTTCGGGGGTGACTTGTTCAGGGCGAACGGTCGGTTTCAGCCCCGCGGCTTCGATCATGGCTTCCGATGCCAAGCCTTTGACCGCATTACGCAGGGTTTTGCGCCGCTGTGAGAACGCCTGGTTGACGATTCGCGCAAATCGCTCATGATCGCGTACCGAAAGCGGCGGTGGCTCCAGCGGGATCACCCGGACGACCGCCGATTCCACCTTCGGCGGCGGCTTGAACGCCCCCGGTCCCACGGTGAACAGCGATTCCACCCGGCAGCACTGAGCCAACATGACCGTCAGCCGTCCGTAAGCCTTCTGGCCCGTGCGAGCTGCCATTCGGTCGACCACTTCTTTTTGCAACATCAAGTGCATGTCCTCGATGGCATCGGCCTGATCGAGCAAGTGAAAAAGCAGTGGGGTGGAAATGTTGTAGGGCAAGTTGCCGATCACGCGCAGCTTTTGGCCTCGTTCTTTCGCCAGCTCGCGGAAATCGAAGCGCAGGGCGTCGTTTTCATGGACGCGCAGTTTGGAGCCAGGCGGGAAACGGTTTCTTAAGGCGGCGACCAGATCCCGATCGATTTCAATGACGTCCAGTTCGCCGAAGGCGGCCAGCAGCGGCACGGTGATGGCCGCGCGTCCTGGGCCGATCTCTACCGCGGCCTGGTCTGGCCTTGGGTTAATCGCACGAACGATGCGTTCGATGACCGCGGCATCATGCAGGAAATTCTGTCCGAATCGTTTGCGTGGTCGGTTCATGCGGGCAAGCGTCCCTGGGCGCAGCGGACGGCTTCGGCAACGGCCGCCCGCAGGCTACCGGGGTCAATTCCGCCGGTGCCGGCCAAGTCGAGGGCGGTGCCGTGGTCCACCGAGGTGCGGATCAACGGCAGCCCGAGGGTGACGTTTACCGCATCCCCGAAGCCTTTGTGCTTCAAGACCGTCAGGCCTTGGTCGTGGTACATGGCCAAGACCACATCGCATTTTTCCAGCTGCGGAGGCGTGAAGGCCGTGTCGGCGGGCATGGGCCCGAACACGTTCAACCCTTCCGCGGCGAGCTGTTGGATCACCGGTCGGATCACCCGGATTTCCTCATCGCCCAGATGCCCGTCTTCGCCAGCGTGGGGATTGAGCCCGCAGACCAAAATACGTGGTTGGTCGAGATGGTATTTGCTTTGCAGTTCCCGATGAAGAATCTCGACCGTGGTGCGCAGACGTTCCGGAGTGATGGCCTTGGGAACGTCCTTTAACGGCAGGTGCGTGGTGACCAAGGCCACGCGTAAGCCGGGGCAGGTGAGCATCATTACCGGAAGCGGGGCGCCGGTCCGTTGGGCCAGCCATTCGGTATGGCCGCTGAAAGGGATGCCGGCGGCGTTGATCACCGATTTTTGTACCGGCCCGGTGACCATGGCGTCGAATTCCCCGGACAGGCAGCCGGTCACCGCCCGCTCGAGTGTGGCGAGTACGTAAGGCGCGTTGTTCGGGTCGAGACATCCCGCCACGGTTGTGTTTTTCAGCGGCACCGGGATGACATCAAGACATCCCGCGGCTGAAGGGCCAGATTGTTCATGGTCTTTGAGTTCGCGGATTTGCAGCGGCAACCCCAGTTGGTCGGCTCGTTCGCCGAGTAGCGCCGGATCTGCCACGACCGCGATGTCGCACGGCGGATGGTCCTGGGCCAGCAAGACGCACAGATCCGGCCCGATACCTGCTGGCTCCCCAGGAGTTAAGACAATCCGTGGCGTGCGGGTCGGCGAACCGTTCAACTTTGATCGGCGGGGTTCAGGCGGATTTCCACGTAGGCTTCATCCCGCAACTGCCGGGCCCAGTTGGCAGTTTCCTCTTCCAATTTGCGCTGAAAGATGATCTGTCGGGCGCGTAGCCGCTGACTTTCTTCGGTGGTGTCGCGCTCCCGCCGCTCGAGCACCTGCACGATATGCCAGCCGAATTGGGAGCGGAACGGCGGGCTGATTTCTCCCGGATTCAGAAGGTCCATGGCCTGTTGAAATTCGGGAACCACCACCCCGGGCGGCAACCAGCCCAACTCACCCCCGCGGGACGCGGAGGACGCATCATCCGAGTGTTGTTCCGCCAACGCGGCGAAATCGGCGCCGCTTGAGATTTGTTCTCTCAGTTGCCCCAACTGGATTCTGGCTTGGCTGTCACTGGTCAGTGCGTTGGTTTGAATCAGAATGTGCCGCGAGCGGGTTTCTTCGATGCGGGTCTGGGTGCTGCCCCGGCGGTCGGCGAGCTTCAGGATGTGAAATCCGTTCGGGCTGCGCAGCACTTCAGTAATATCGCCGACGGCCAAAGAGTCCACGGCGTCCATAAAGAAGCGGGGCAGCTGGTTGGCACGCCGCCAACCTAAATCGCCTCCTTGCAGAGCGTTTTGTCCATCGGAGTAGCTCAGTGCGACCTGGGTGAAATCGGCACCGTCCATCAGCTCGGTGTGGAGCCGGTCCGCTTCTTCCCGACGGGATTTCAGTTGTTCGGGCGTGGCGCGCTCGGGGGCGGCGATGAGAATGTGCTGGAGACGCACTTCGATATCGGCTTCCGCACCACGGAGCCGCTCGTTCTCCAGCAGATTGTCGATTTCGCGATCGGTCACGGCGATGCGTCGCGCCACATCCCGCTGCCGCAGCTGTTCCATGCTGATTTCACGCCGGATACCTTCGCGAAAATCAGCGTAGTTCATACCATCGGCCTCCAGGGCCAGAACGAACTGATCCAGGCCCATGCCGTTGCGGCGGGCAATGCCGCTGATGGCGTTGTTCAAGTTCTCTTCGGTGACCTGAATGCCGGTTTTTTGTGCCAGCTGGACTTGCACTTCGGCGGCAATCATGCGCTCGAGCACTTGGCGTTCCAGGTCGGCCTGCGGCGGGATACGGGCGTTGACTTCGCGCAAGCGGCTGACCACTACTCGAACTTGATCATCCAGTTCGCTGGCCAGGATGACGTCATCGTTGACCACGGCCACGACCCGGTCGAGCACCCGCGGTGCAGCCATTGCGGGCGAGAGGGTGCCTCCAACGATCGTCAAAGCGAACATAAGGCCCATGATGTGCTTAGTCATTCGTTCCATAGCCTGAAATACTTCGATTAAGGAGCTCGTCGATATCGTTGCCCAGCGCGCCCAGGCCCTTGAGCTCGAGTTGTAAATAGACGCCGGCGTTGGTCTTGCCGTCCTCACCCCGAACATATTCTCGCGCCGCCACGCGTAGCGCCCAGCAGCAACTCTGGTACTCCACGCCGGCTAGCGTTTCCAGGTTTTGATCACCACGCAGCGAGTAGTTCCAGCGGCCCACCACCCGCCATTGCGGGGCCACGGGCCAGGCGAAACTCAAATCGACCTGTTCCAGTGGTTGTTGGGTATCTCGCCGCAGTCGGTAGCCCAGATTCAGCACCCGTTCATCGTCCGGGTGGTAACGAATTTGCGCCAACTGCCGGGTCAGGCGGTCGGCATCGGGGTTCCATTCTAACTGAAAGTAGCCGCCAATCTGTCGGTCTTGTCCGGCCTCCAATTCGGCCAGCACGTTGGAGTAGGACCGGTCCAAATTCGTTTCGTTCGCCAGTGCCACTTCGCGGTCCTCGAAGTAGTAGATCTGGCCAATACGGGCCGCCAGCTCGGTTCGGCCGGAACGCGCATCGATCCATCGGCTGCTAAGCGCGGTGCTCACTTGCGCTGTGTCCCCGATGCGATCGGCACCGATGTAGCGATTGGTGTCGAACAGCCGCACAAAATCGAATTCGCCGGCGCGGGTATCGAACAGGGGCAGCTCGTCTTGGGAGCGTTCGGGCACCCATAGGAAGAAAGCCCGCGGCTCCAGGGTCTGGATGAAGGATTTGCCGACAAGGGTCCGTTCGCGTTCCAGGCGCACGCCGGTATCCAGGCTGGCGCTGGGTACGCCCCGATCGGGATGTTGATCGCCATTGTCTTCGGTGGCTTGGTCTAAGGCGTAAGCGGTATAGCGGTAGGCCGCCCGCGGTATGACGAAGTATCCGCCGCGGTCCCAGGGGATCTGAAGGCCGAGTTCCACATCGGCGCGATCGCCCGTCAGTTGGTCTTCGCCTTCGAACCCGGTGGCCTCGGCATACAGATCCCAGGCTACCGGTCCGATGAGCGAAACCGGCTGGCGGGTTCGCAGCAGCAACTGGGGTAGCCGTTGATAGGGCTCGGGTTGGTTGACCAAATCCGGATCCACCAACTGAAAATCCTGGGCACGCAGCAAGAGATCCCATTGCGGTCCGGCGTAGCCGGCGCTGGCCCGGCGATTGAGATAACGCGAGCTGGTGTCCCGAAGGCCGTTGCCGAGATCTTCCTGGTATTGTACGTCGCTCACTTCGGTGAGATTGATATCCGCGTACCAGTCGCGCGCCGGTCGGGCTTGGTGGCGAAAAGCCCACAGCGTGCGGTCGTCGCCGAAATCTCGATCATCCGGGAGATACTCGTTGTAGATCATCCCCCGACCCCAATGGCTCAGATAGCGATATTCCGTCTGCAACTGAGCGCCTCGTTTGCTCATGACGCGGGGTGTGAAGGTGGCATCCTGGTTGGGTGCGATATTCCAGTACCACGGCAGGGCTAAATCGAAACCGGTATCGTCGGAGTTGCCCAGCCTGGGGGCAAGGAAACCGCTCATTCGACGATCGCTGATGGGAAACTGTAGATAGGGGCTGTAGAGAATCGGCCAGCCTTGAAACCAGAGGCTGGTACCCCACGCTTGACCGCGACCGGAATCCGGGTCGAGAGACAGCTCGCCGGCCCGCAAATACCAGGCTTCGTCGTCCACTGCGCAGGTGGTGAAGGTGGCGCTTTCCAATCCGATGGCGCCGCGCTCTTCGAGCTCGATCCGTACCGCCGTGCCGCGTCCTGACCGCGGCCTGATATAAAAGGCCGTATCCGTGAACTGCCCCGCCCCTGAGCTGGGGTGGAGTTTGGCCGATTGCGCTTGGACGTCTAGAAATTCTCCCAAGTAGCTCAGCGATTCTGAGGTTTCGATGAGGTCATGTTCCAGATCGACGTAGAGCTGTTCCGTGCGCAGGAAACGGTCGCCACGCTGGATGAGTACATCGCCGGTCAAAAGGCCCAGCCCTTCGTTTTCCATGTCGATCTGGCCGGCAAACGCCTGAATGCGCGTCAGATCCGGATCGGCTGGGGGCAGGCCAAGGTGCTGACTTTCCAAGGGGTTGGTGGTGCCGCACCAGGCGAGAGGTTCGGCGCCCGCCGGCGGGCTAAATATCAACCAGGCGAGCAACAGCAGGTGGCCGCGGCGTTTCATGCGGCCGTGAGATTGCCTAGAGCGACCACGGAGATTGCGCTCCTGCCGGACGAAGGCTTTTCGGGTACTATGCGCTGCATCCAATGGTTTGAAATTGTTGCCTTGGCTCGCCGGTGGAGCAGCATAGCAGCCCGGCGTGATGGAGTGAATGGTGTTGGGTACCGCGGGAGATGGTGAACGAATGACACCGCGCGAACAGGCGCGGGCCGTGTGGTTGTCGAGCACCCTGGGCGGTGAGCCCGAGCGTGTGGAAGCCTTGCCGGTGGATGCCAGTTTTCGCCGCTATTTTCGGGTTTGGCGAGGTGGCGTCAGCCGAATTGTGATGGACGCGCCGCCGGATCGGGAGAACGCCGAGCCGTTCGTGCATGTGGCGGGTTTGATGCGCCGCGCCGGTGTTCACGTGCCGGAGGTGTTGGCTTACCAGGCCGAGCGGGGCTTTTTGCTGCTCACGGATCTTGGCAGCCAAAGCTATCTTGATGTAATCGACGAAACCAACGCTGACGGCTTGTTTGCCGATGCCCTGGAAGCGTTGGTGCGCTGGCAAGGCGCGACCCGCGCCGGCGCGCTACCGCCTTATGATGCGGAACTGTTGGGTCGTGAGCTGGATTTGTTTCCCACCTGGTATGTGGAGCGTCATTGCGCCGTGCAATGGTCCGAGGCCGAGTGGGTGCGGTGGTCTCGAATTCGTCAAGATCTGATCGATAGCGCCGTATCGCAACCGCAGGTTTTTGTTCACCGAGACTACATGCCCCGCAACCTGATGATCAGTGAGCCCAATCCCGGCGTGATCGATTTTCAAGACGCCGTGATCGGACCGGTCACCTACGATGTGGTGTCACTGTTTCGGGATGCGTTCCTCTCCTGGGACGATGCGCACGTTTCGCGATGGTTCGAAGACTACTGGCAAAGGGCCCGTCTGGCGGGCATCGCGCTTCCGGCGGAGTTCGGCGCATTCCGGCGGGCGGCGGATTGGATGGGGGTCCAGCGGCACCTCAAGGTGCTGGGGATTTTCGCCCGGCTGAAGTATCGCGACGGCAAAGACCGGTACCTCGGTGAAGCGCCCCGTTTTATCGCCTATTTACGACGGGCCATCGCCTGTTACGGTGAGCTGGCGCCGTTGGGCGGTCTGCTGGACGGTCTATCGCCCACGGCCGGCGAGACCGTGCGGGACTGACGCCGGTGAAGGCCATGATTCTCGCCGCGGGCCGGGGAGAGCGGATGCGACCGCTCACCGACGAAATTCCCAAGCCACTGCTGAACGTGGGTAGTCAGCCTTTGATCGCCTACCATCTGCAGGCGCTGGCCGAGGCCGGTATTCGCGAGGTGGTGATCAACCTCTCTTGGCTGGGAGAGCGGATTCGCTCGGCGATTGGCGACGGCGGTGCCTTCGGCTTGTCGGTGGCGTACTCCGATGAAGGTTCCGAAGCCCTGGAGACCGGCGGTGGTATATTCCGGGCGCTTCCCCTGTTGGGCACCGAGCCGTTCATTGTGGTCAACGGCGACGTTTGGTGCGAATACGAGTTCGCTTCCCTGACCTTATCGGACGATGATCTCGCGCAGTTGGTTTTGGTGGACAATCCGCAGCACCATCCGGGCGGAGATTTTCATTTGTCTGATAACCGGGTGTGTGCGAAGGGCGAGCCGCGGCTGACTTTCTCCGGCATTGGCCTCTACCGTCCGCAGTTATTCGCCGGTTGCGAAGCTGGGGCTTTTCCTTTGGCGCCGCTGCTGCGGCAGGCCATGATGGACGGGCGAATCGGCGGGGAGTATTTTCGGGGCGCATGGTGCGATGTGGGTACCCCGGATCGATTGCGGCAGCTGGACACGCGATTGCGTCAGGCGCGTCACTAAGCCACCTCGGGTTTGCCGTCCGGGCCTGGCGCGTAAAGCTGCACCCGCAGCGCGGCTTCGAGCTGCGTTCGGACGCGCTCTAAGTCGACCGGTCCGGCCAGGTCGCTGAGCTGGGTGACGCGCAGACCGGCAAAGCCGCAGGGGTTGATACGGGCAAATGGCTCCAGATCCATATCCACGTTGAATGCCAAGCCGTGGTAACAACAACCGCGGCGCACGCGCAGCCCCAACGCGGCGATCTTCGCATCATTCACGTAGACACCCGGGGCGTCCGTGCGGGCCTCGGCCGCGATGTCGTAGCCGGACAAAACCTGGATGACGGCCTGTTCCAGGCGCGTCACCAGGGTGCGAATACCGATGTTCAACCGGCGCAAATCGAGCAAGGGGTAGACCACCCACTGTCCCGGACCGTGATAAGTGACTTGTCCGCCGCGATCCACCGCGACCACCGGGATATCCTCCGTGGCCAGCAGATGGGTTGCTCGACCGTTCATTCCCTGCGTAAACACCGGCGGATGCTGGAGAAACCAGATTTCGTCCGGGGTCGCCTCGTCCCGTTCGTCGGTGAACTGCTGCATTGCGCGCCAAGTGGGCTCGTAAGCCACTTGACCCAACAGACGGATCACGGGCGCGGGTGTGGAGGTCATAGCGCCATCAGGATTCGTGATTCAGCCGTCAACGCGCCGTAGATCCGGTCGAGTTGATGCTGGCTCTCGGCTTCGATGGTGACCGTCACCGAGCAGTATTTGCCGGCCCGACTGGGGCGGGTCTGGTGGGAGAGAATCTGCTCGTCGGCGACGTGCTGTCGGACAATGGCCAAGACCAAGGCCTCCAGGTCGGCCGCGTTCTCTCCCATCGCCTTGATGGGAAACCGGCAAGGAAAAACCATCCCCTCGGCGGTCATGTCGTTGCGGATTCCTCTATCTGTTCCGCCAGCCAAGTATGCAAGGACTGCCGCCACAAATTTCGAAGACGCAGCGAGACCGGCCCCGGCCGTCCGGTGCCGACGGGTTGATGGTTCAAACGGGTGATGGCCAGAACTTCTTTGGTCGAACTCGTCATCAGCAGCTCGTCTGCGCTGGCAAGCTCCGTTTGGTCCACTGGCCGCTCGTCGACCGGTATCCCGCCGTTACGTGCGACGTCGATCAAGGCGTCCCGCGTGATGCCGGGGAGAATGCTTTGGCTCTTCGGCGGTGTGATCAGAACACCTCCTTTCACCAGAAAAATATTGCTGGCGGCACCTTCGGTCAGCCGGCCATCGCGAATGTAAATGGCCTCGTTGGCATCGGCGTGGCGGGCTTCCTGCCGGCTCAGCACATTGGCCAGCAGCGTGATCGCTTTGACATCGCAGCGGGCCCATCGGGGGTCGTCCACGGTGATCGCTGACACGCCGTGCTCAATGGTTTCGGCCGGCGGTTCGCCTCGGCGTGAGGCCATGGCAAACACGGTAGGCGTCGTGTCATCGCTATAGAAATGATCCCGCCGCGTCTCAACGCCCCGTGTTACTTGAATATAGACGGCCAAATCGCCCCCGCCGTTTTGATGGATCAGTTGGGTGACCATCTGGTGCCATTCGCCACGCGTGAGCGGATCGGCGATTTGCAGTGCATCCAGGCTCTGCGCCAGCCGGTCCAAATGGGCATCGAGGCGGAACGGTTGGTTTTCGTAAACGGGTATGACCTCGTAGACCCCGTCACCGAACAGAAACCCGCGATCGAGGACGGAAATTCGGGTCTCGCTCAGTGCTTGAAACGCGCCGTTCAGGTAAGCGATTTGCGGGTTTGTCGTGGCTGCGTTCATGGTCGTCGTCATTGCCATAACAGCAGGACTTCGTCCCTTAGACGGCGCCAAAGACCGCCCTCCGGTACGGGTTCTAGTGGATATAAGGGGCGCTCGGCGAGTAACTCCTCGTGCAGCATCACCCGGGCAGTGCCGACGGACTGTTCCAGGCCGATGGGTGCGGTGATCAATTCGTTGAGGGTGATTGTGGCCTCCAAAGACTCGTATTGCCCTCGGGGGATGGTGACATAGAGCGGTTCTTCAATGCCGACCGCCACGGTGTCGCGGTCGGCCTTCCACACCGGCGCGGTGGTCAGGCCTTCGCCGGCGCCGTAAAGGCGGTAGGTTTGGAAAAATCGGAATCCGTAGTTCAACAGGGCTTGCGACGCGCTCTCGCGGGCGTTCTCGTTGTCCGTGCCCATGACCACGGAAATCAGGCGCATATCATCCCGCAATGCAGTGGCCGCAAGGCAATAGCCGGCGGCTTCAGTATGGCCTGTTTTCAGACCATCCACGGTTTCGTCCCGCCACAACAGGCGATTCCGGTTGTATTGATCGATGCCGTTGTAGCTGAACTTTTTAACGGCGTACCAGGCATAGTACTCGGGAAATTCATTGATCAAAGCACGGGAAAGCGCCGCCACATCGCGGGCCGTCGTGTAGTGATCGGGGTCGGGAAGCCCGGTCGCGTTCATAAAATGGGTGTTGGTCAAGCCCAGTAATTCGGCATGGTGGTTCATCAAGGTAGCAAACGCCGTTTCGGTACCCGCGAGATGTTCTGCCAGCGCCACGGAGGCGTCGTTGCCCGACTGAACGATCATGCCTTTGAGCAGCACTTCGGCCGGAACCGATTTACCCACCTCCACGAAGCTTCGCGAACCCGGCATGCGCCAAGCCTTTTCGCTGATACGAACAGGGTCGTCCAGTTTCAGCTCGCCTGATGCCAGCGCATGAAACACCACGTAAGAGGTCATGAGTTTGGTGATGCTGGCCGGTTCAACTCTAAGATCCGGCTGGTTTTCCGCCAGCACTCGCCCACTGTGGTGGTCAATCAAGACGTGGCTGTTTCCGGCCACCGGGGGTGGCGCCGGCACTGGCGCGGGTATTGCGCTGGCCGGAGAGGAGAATCCTGTCGCCAGGGTGGCCCAGAGCATGATCAGGGTGGGGAGAGTCAAGCGCAAAGGTAATAGGCTCATGTTTCCATCGTTTCGTCAGCGGATGGGTCCGCCCTGCCGGGCGTTCCGGAATAAAATCGTTTCGTGACCGAGGTCGATCCCGGTCGGTTCAGCATACATTCGGGCGCGTCATGATCACCCGACCCAGTTTAAAGATCACAAAACGCCTTGAATACATCAATCGATCACCACATGACGGGCTTGGATGCCAAGGCTTTCTACCCGATCACTGATGCGATTCAGGGAGTCGAGGTCCGCCAAAGGGCCGATATGGACCCGATATAATAACGAGTCGCCTTGGGATGTCTGGCGAATTGACACTTGTTCAATTCGGGCATTCTGCAGGCGATTTTGCATGCGTTCGGCGTTTTCCCGCTCTGAGAACGCACCGACCTGCAGGTATAGGTTCGTTTGGGGATCAGGGTTGGGTGGCCTCGGCGTTGCCGCTTCTTGCACGTTGATTGCTTCCACCTCCACCCGTGCTGTTCCGGCGGTGAGCATATCGAGCTTGGCAGCGGCGACGTAGGACAGGTCGATCAGTCGATTGTCTTTGAACGGTCCGCGATCATTGACCTTGACGATGACCGAGCGGCCATTTTCCACGTTACGCACGCGCACATAAGTCGGCAGCGGCAAAGTCTTATGAGCGGCGGTCATGGCATACATGTCATACGGTTCCCCGCTGGATGTCCGGCGGCCATGAAACTTGGTGCCGTACCACGATGCCACGCCCCGTTCCCGATAACCGAGACTGGATTGCTGAACATAATAGGTTCGGCCGAAGACCTCGTACTGGTCGGGGTTGCCATAGCGAGAGCGCGCTTCCGGGCGCGGCGTGGCGTCGGCGATCTGGCTGACGTCGGGTACGTCGCGCGCGTTGGGCGCACCGTCAGACGTGGGTGAACCCGGGGTGGGGAGGGTGCTGCAACCGCTCAGCATCACGCCGGCGATCACCACGGAGAGCAGCGTGAGGTGCAAACGTGATTCAAGCCTCAGCAAAATAGGCCTCCCGAATGCGTTGGCTCAATTGATAAACCGCCATGGCGTAATGGACGCTGTGGTTGTAACGGGTAATGACATAAAAATTCGGAAATCCGACCCAGTACTCCAGCTCGCTCGGTTGTTCCAGCGCGATGAGGTTGGCCGGAGCGCTATCTGGAAGCTGGGATTCGAAGCTTACGCCCTGCTGGCGGAGTTTCGCCAGTGTATAGGGTAAATCTCGATTCCGATTACCCAACGCCCGCCCGTTGCCATTTACGAGCGCGGGGGTGGCAATGGGGCTGCCTAGGGTCCAGCCATGACGATGGAAGTAGTTGGCTACACTGCCGATGATATCGGCGGGACTGGATAAGAGGTCGCGTCGACCGTCCTGATCAAAATCCACCGCATAGGCCCGATAGCTGCTGGGAATGAATTGCGGCCAGCCGATCGCGCCGGCGTAAGAGCCTCGAATACCGGTTGCATCCAGTTGTTCTTCACGGGAGAGCAAGAGGAACTGTTCCAGCTCCCGGAGGAAAAAATCACCGCGCGGCGGGTAGCCAAAGCCCAGGGTCGCCAGCGCTTCCACCACACGGTGGCGGCCGGTGAATTGGCCATACCGGGTCTCCACTCCGATGATGGCCACGATGATCTCGGGCGGGACGCCGAATTGGGCTTGTGCCGCCTCCAATAGTGATGCGTGGGAGCGCCAGAACTGGACCCCGTCGGCAATCCGGCTCTCGGTGACGAAGATCGGCCGATACGCGTGCCAAGGCTTGGCTTCCCAGGGGCGTTGGATCGCGTCCAGGATTTCCGGCTGCATACTGGCCTGTTGGAACAGCGTCCTGAGCGCATCGCCGTCGAATCCGTGGGTTTCACTCATGCGCGCCATGAATGCACGCACATCGGCTCGATCGGCGAGCGGTGTGCCAGCAGCCGGCTCGTTGCTGTTTGCTGTGGCCACGGGTAGCAGCCATACGGCGAAGACGATAAGACAAAAACGCAGATTCATTGGGCCAGTAATTTCCGATGGGTTTGAATGGACATCAGGATACCGAAACTCGCCATTAGCGTGACCATGGACGTGCCACCGTAACTCACCAAAGGCAACGGCACGCCCACCACCGGCAGGATACCGGTCACCATGCCGGTGTTGACGAAAACGTAAACAAAAAAGGTCAGGCTCAGTCCGGCGGCGAGCAACCTCTCGAAGGTGCTCTGCGCCGATGCAGCGATTTGCATGCCGCGCAGAATGATTACCAGGTAGATGATCAGTAGCATGATCAGTCCCAGAAAGCCGAACTCTTCGCCATAAACGGCAAAAATAAAATCGGTGGAGCGTTCCGGGAGGAATTGCAGATGGGCCTGACTGCCATTGAGCCAGCCCTTGCCGAATAACCCGCCGGAACCCAATGCGATTTTGGATTGGATGATGTGATAGCCGGACCCCAGGGGGTCTTTCTCGGGATCCAGCAGCGTGAGTACACGCTGACGCTGGTAGTCGTGCATCGTCAACCACAGCAAAGGCAGGGCGGCCGTTGCCGCGCCACCGAGTAGGGCGATGGTCAGCCAGCTCAAGCCGGCGATAAAAAGCACCGACAGGCCTGCAGTCGCAACCAGCAGGGCTGTTCCAAGATCCGGTTGTTGGGCAATGAGTGCGGCGGGGATGCCGAGAATGGCCAGAACGGCGAGCACATGGCGGTAGCGCGGAGGCATGCCGTGGTCATGAATAAATCGCGCAACCGCGATGGGTACCGCCAGTTTCATGATTTCCGAGGGCTGAAAGCGGATGAAGCCCAAATCCAGCCAGCGCTGGGCACCTTTGCCGGTGACACCGAGCAGGAGAACCAGGACCAATAAGCTCGTACCGATCAGAAAAACCGGCGCACTCCAGCGGTAAAGGGTTTGGCCTGGGATTTGTGCCATCACGAACATCACGGCGAACGCGATCCCCAGCCGGACGCCCTGTTTGCTCATCAAGGTGGTGGACTCGCCGCTGGCACTGAACAGGATCGCCAGCCCCAGGCCGGTCAGTGCCAGCAGGGCAACGAATAAGGGGGGATCAACATGTAAACGCGGTGCCAAGCCTGAAATGCCCCGGTTGCGGGGGGCTCGGTCACGGTACTCCGGTTCGAAAATCATGGGCTATCCAACTCCCGGAGTAAGTATGAATCTAACAGCGCGCGCGCCACGGGGGCGGCGGTTCGACCGCCGCTGCCGCCGTGTTCGGCTACGATCGCCAGTGCAATTTTGGGGTCATCCAATGGTGCGAAGGCGATGAACAATGCATGGTCTCGCAGGTGCGCCGCGACTTCCGATTCCTCATACTCCTCGTCTTCGCCCAAGCCGAATACCTGCGCGGTGCCGGTTTTTCCGGCATAGCGATACGGCGCGTCGCCGCCGCTGGAAAAGGCGGTGCCACTTTGGCGTTGCACCACATCATTCATGGCGTTAATGACATAGTCCCAGTGGTTTGCCGAGTTCACTTCCACACTCGGGCCCGCTACCGGCGTCAGCGATTCTCGTGTGCCGGCCACGGGATCTTGAATTTCCCGAACCAGTCGGGGCAAGGCGCTTTTACCTCGTGTCGAAAGGATCGCGGTGGCCTGAGCGAGCTGCAGCGGTGTCGACAGCATAAACCCTTGACCGATCGAGTTAATCAGCGTTTCACCAAGGTACCAGCTTTCCCCTCGGGATTGCTGCTTCCATTCGCGCGATGGAACGAGGCCGCGCCGCTCACCGGTCAGATCGATACCGGTTTTGTCCCCCATCCCGAAACGGGTGAGATAATCATGGATGCGATCAATGCCCAATTCGAGCGACAGCTGATAGAAATAGACATCACAGGATTCGGCGATGGCCTTGCGCAGATTGGTTTGGCCATGTCCCCAGCGTTTCCAGTCGCGATACTGCCGCTCAGTGTTGGGTAGCTGAAAGTGCCCGGGGCAATAGACGCCTTTCCCTCCCAGGGGGTGTCCGATGTCCAGGTCAGCTAAACCAAGAAAAGGTTTCACCGTCGATCCCGGGGGATACTGCCCCTGGATGGCTCGGTTGAACAACGGCCGGCCCGGGTCCGATTGCAGTTGGCGATAGGTCGACACGCTGATTCCGCCGACGAAAAGGTTGGCGTCGTAGCTCGGTACGCTGGCCATCGCAAGCACCTCTCCCGTGCTAGGCTCGATGGCCACCACGGCCCCCCGCCGTCCTTTGAGAGCGGCCTCCGCCGCCCGCTGAAGCTGAATGTCGATGCTGAGGTGAAGGTTTTTTCCAGGAACCTGCGGTTCGATGGTGAGACTCCGCAGGGGGCGGCCTTGTGCATCCACCTCGGCCTGCTCGTACCCCGGGGAGCCGTGCAGCGCCCGCTCATAGAACTGTTCGACACCGGTTTTGCCGATATGGGTCGTACCGCGATAGGCGGCACGGTCCATTTCTTTTAGATCGTCTTCATCAATGGCGCCGACGTAGCCGATAACGTGGGCCGTACTCTGGCCATAGACGTAATGCCGGGTCAGGTCGGCGCGCATTTCCACACCGGGAAAGTGGATTCGGTCAACGGCGAATCGCGCCAATTCCTCTTCGCTCATTCGGTAGCGCAGCGGCACCGAGTCAAACACCCGATGGCGCTTGAGTTGCTGCTGGAAACGGGTGATCTCATCGTCTGAAAGGTTGACCACCTGTTTCAGCCGGGCCAGGGTGTCGTCCAGGTCGTCGACCTCTTCCGGGATGACATCGAGACGATAGGAGGGCAAGTTCTCCGCCAGAAGCACACCGTTTCGGTCGAAGATCAAACCGCGGGTGGGCGCGATCGGCTGGATGCGTACCCGGTTGTCCTGGGACAGTGTCGCGTAGTGCTCGTGGCTATAGATTTGCAGATAGGCTAAGCGGGCGATGAGCAGGGTAAACAGCAATACCATCGCGCCCACGGCGATGATGCCCCGGCTTGCGACGATTCGCCGCTCGGCGGCGGTATCCTGCATTTTGACGGGACGGGCCATGGTCGGGCAGGGTCCTCTATTCCCTCAGGCGAGTTCGTAATGGCGGCGGATGCCGCGCAGCAGAGCAAAGACCCAGGGCCACAGCAAGCCGCTGGCGATAACCGCTTGCCAACCCAGTACGGGTTCGACTCGACTGCTCATCCCGCTTATCCAGAACAAGGGGAATTTGTAAACCAATAACAGCAGCATAACGACCAGGCTCTGCTGCCAGACGGGAAACGATCGCAGCTGGAGATAAAATCGTTGGATCAAATAAGCGACCAGTACCAGGGCCAAAGCATGTTGACCTAGCGTTGCCCCTTGCAAAACGTCCAGCAGCAGACCCAAACACCAAGCGGTGCCGATACTGACCCGCCACGGCATGGCCATACACCAGTAGATCATAGTCAAGGCCACCCACTCCGGGCGGGCGATGTCGACCCATTGGGGCAGCGGCACAATCGTCAGGCCGATCGCGACGACAAAGGTGGCGATCAGGACGATCCATTGAAAGGGCAGGGGTGCGCTCACGGTGACGGTTTGACCTCGCCAGCGGGAGCGGGTTCCGACTCTGTGCGTTTGACCGCCATTTGGTTGGTCCAAACCAACAGGACTTCCCGGCTGCGATCCAGGCGGGCCGAAACCAAGGCGCTAATGTCGGCGAAGCGTTCACTGGGATTGCGTTCAACTTGATAGACGATGCCCACCGGATATCCGCGCGGGAAGCGGCCGCCCAGACCGGAAGCGACCAGCAGATCGCCCACCTCGATGTCGGCGTTGTTGGGCAGATAGGGCAATGCCAAGCGATCGCGCTCGCCTGTCCCGACGGCCAGAGTTCTAAGGCCGTTTCTATTTACTTCGATGGGAATGGAATGGCTTGTGTCGGTGATCAGCAGCGCCGTCGACGTATAAAGACCGATTTCTGTGATCTGCCCCGTGATGCCCTGGGCATCAATCAAGGGCTGGCCGACGAAAACGCCGTTGATACGACCACGGTTAATGGTGATGCGCTGTCGGTAGGGGTCGAGATCCAAGGCAAGGATTTCGGCGACGCTCAAGCGTTCGCCCATACGGGAAGTGGATTCCAGCAGTTCACGCAGCCGAGCGTTTTCCGCCTCCAGGGCTGCCAATTTGAGCATTTGTGCTTCCATGAGCAGCTGGCGGGTTCGCAATTCCAGGTTTTCTTCCCGCAACTGGCGTCGGCTTTTGATTCGATCCTGAGTCCACCGGCCGACCCGAATGGGCAGGTCGACCGCCACTTGCACAGGATAAATTACCGCGCTCAAAGCGATTCGGATCTGTTCGCCTTGATCTAACCGGCTATCGAGCCACATCAACCCGATCGACAGGGCTGCAAACAGCACCAGTCTGAGATGAAGCGCCCCCGTTTTTTGAAACAGCGGTTTGATAGTGGTTCGCCTTCACACTCGGATTAAATCGGTGAATCGGCTCATCCGCCGAGCCACTATTGGCGTGCGGCTTCTTATCGCCGGGCCGTCTACTCCAAGGCGAAAATATCCACACCGTGTTCGTCGATCAATTCCAGAACGCGGCCGCCGCCCCGCGCAACGCAGGTTAGCGGATCATCGGCCAACACGACCGGAATGCCCGTTTCTTCGACCAGCAAGCGGTCCAGGTCTCGCAATAGGCTGCCACCGCCGGTCAGGACCAGGCCGCGCTCGGCCACATCGGCGGCCAGTTCCGGCGGGGTTTGCTCCAAGGCCGTCTTGACGGCACGTACGATGACGCTGAGCGGTTCCTGCAGCGACTCGAGAATCTCATTGCTGTTGAGCGAGAAACTGCGGGGCACGCCTTCGGACAAGTGCCGGCCTTTTACTTCGATCTCGCGCACTTCCTTGCCGGGAAACGCGGAGCCGATCTCCCGCTTGATAATCTCTGCGGTGGATTCGCCGATGAGCGTTCCATAGTTGCGACGAACATAGTTGATGATCGCCTCGTCGAATTTGTCGCCACCCACCCGAACGGAAGCCGCGTAGACGATCCCGTTGAGGGACATGACGGCGACTTCCGATGTGCCGCCACCCACATCCAGGACCATGGAGCCCCGCGCTTCGTGGACGGGCATGCCCGCGCCGATGGCAGCGGCCACGGGTTCTTCGATCAGGTAGACGCGGCGGGCGCCGGCACCGGTGGCTGACTCCTTGATTGCCCGGCGCTCCACCTGGGTGGAACCATAGGGCACGCATACCAACACCCGTGGGCTGGGTCGAAAGTAAGGCGAGTCATGGACCTTGCGGATAAAATGCTGCAGCATTTTTTCGGTCGCGGTGAAATCCGCGATCACACCCTCTTTGAGGGGGCGAATGGCGGTGATATGCCCCGGTGTTCTACCCACCATGGCTTTGGCTGCGGCACCGACGGCTTCGATGGTTTTGCCGCGGGTGGAATCTTCGCGGATCGCGACGACCGACGGCTCGTTTAAAACAATCCCTTTTCCACGAGCATAGATCAGTGTGTTCGCGGTGCCCAGGTCGATCGAAAGATCATTGGAAAAAAAGCCGCGCAAGCCGCTGAACTTGAACATTCGGTGTGTATTTCCCGTCGTTGGACTAATTCGAGGCTGCAACTCTAACAACGGCGCCTGATTTCGGCAAGTGAGTAAAAAATATGGTAGTTTTGGCGGTTTAAATCCACGTCCAGTGAGGCGGTTTTCATGTCTCTAAGTGCCGATGAAGTCAAAGCTATCGCCCACCTCGCCCGGCTGTCGATCTCTGATGCCGAAGTCGACGGATATGCGCGGGAGCTATCTCATTGTCTCGATTTGCTGCAACAGATCAACGAGGCGAACACCGACGGCGTGGTGGAAATGTCGCACTCGTTGGATATGGTTCAGCGTTTACGGTCCGATGACGTGACCGAGTCGGATCAGCGGGACGTTTTTCTGGACCAGGCGCCGGCGGCGGAAGCCGGTCTTTTCTTGGTTCCCCGCGTTATCGAGTGAGGCGGCAGCCTCTCCCTTCTGTCAAGCCAAGGAATCGCTGGCATGTACGATCTTTCTGTGAGCGAAATGTCCGAAGCTCTGCAGCGCAGAGCCTGTTCCAGTGAGGAAGTAACCGAAATCCTGCTGGACCGAATCGCGGCATTGGATTCTCAGCTCAATAGTCTTATCACCGTGGATCGGGAACAGGCACTGGCCCAGGCACGGGAAGCCGATCAGCGGATACAACGCGGGGATGGCGGGCCCCTGACCGGTGTTCCTCTCATTCACAAGGATATTTTCCTGACGCAGGGGGTTAAAACCACTTGCGGATCGAAGATGCTGAGCAATTTCGTGCCGCCGTTCGACGCCACTGTCGTCACGCGCTGTCGCGAGGCCGGACTGGTGTCCCTCGGCAAGGCCAACATGGACGAATTCGCGATGGGTTCTTCCAACGAGACCAGCTATTTCGGTCCCGTGAGGAACCCCTGGGATACCATGCGAGTGCCGGGAGGCTCATCCGGCGGTTCAGCGGCGGCGGTGGCAGCGCGTTTGGCGCCGTTGGCCACGGGAACCGATACGGGCGGATCGATCCGCCAGCCGGCGGCCTTGTGCGGCATCACCGGCATCAAGCCCACCTACGGCCGGGTTTCCCGCTGGGGCATGATCGCTTTCGCCTCGAGCCTGGATCAGGCCGGTGTGTTTGCCCGGGACGCGCGTGACGCGGCGCTGCTGCTGGAGGCGATTGCCGGTTTCGACGGCAAGGATTCAACCTGCGTCAATCAGGCTGTTCCGGCCTACCGCTTCATGCTGGAACAACCCCTGAAAGGCCTGCGTATCGGGCGGCCCGAACAGTTTTTCGGCGACGGGATCGATCCTGAGGTCCGGCGATGCATCGAGGAAGCTGAAGCGGTACTGGTGGAACTGGGTGCCGAGGTGCGTCCGGTGACCTTGCCCAACCTGGATCTGTCGGTTCCCACCTATTATGTGATTGCTCCGGCCGAGTGTTCCTCCAACTTGTCTCGTTTCGATGGCGTGCGTTACGGCTATCGTTGCGAGGACCCCAGGGACCTGGAGGATATGTATAAAAGGACTCGCTCGGAGGCGTTCGGTGCCGAGGTCAAACGCCGGATCATGATCGGAACCTACGCCTTATCGGCGGGCTATTACGATGCGTATTACCTCAAGGCGCAGAAATGCCGCCGCCTGATCACCGAAGACTTTATCAAGGCGTTCGAAGAAGTCGATGTCATCATGGGGCCGACTTCGCCCGAAACCGCCTTTAAACTCGGCGAGAAGACGGATGACCCGGTCAAAATGTATCTCTCCGACATCAACACCATCGCGGTCAATCTGGCGGGCTTGCCGGGATTGTCCATGCCGGTGGGTTTTGCCGGTGGTTTGCCGGTGGGCGTGCAGCTTATCGGCAAGCATTTTGACGAGGGCAAGCTGCTCAATGTGGCGCATCAGTACCAACGGGAAACCGACTGGCATCGGCAAGTCCCACCGGGGTTCGAGTAGGGCGTCCCGCCTGCGATCTGAAGAGGTTTCACGGAATGGAATGGGAAGTTGTCATCGGCCTGGAAGTCCATGCCCAGCTGGCTACCAAGAGCAAGTTGTTTTCCGGTGCCGCAACGCAGTACGGCGCATTACCCAACACCCAGGCCTGTGCCATTGACCTGGGTTACCCCGGCGTTTTGCCGGTATTGAACCAGGAGGTCGTGCGCATGGCGGTGCGATTCGGCCTTGCGATTGACGCCGAGGTGGCGCCGCGATCGGTATTCGCTCGCAAAAATTATTTCTACCCCGACCTGCCCAAGGGTTATCAGATCAGCCAGTACGAGCTACCGGTAGTCCAGGGCGGAAAGTTGGTCATCGACCTGGACGATGGTGTGCAAAAGACCATCGGCATCACCCGGGCGCACTTGGAAGAAGACGCCGGCAAGTCCCTGCACGAAAGTTTTCACAACATGACCGGCATCGATCTCAACCGCGCCGGCACACCGCTGTTGGAGATCGTCTCTGAGCCCGACATGCGATCGGCGAAAGAAGCCATTTCCTACATGAAGAAGCTGCATTCGCTGGTGCGCTACCTGGAGATCTGCGACGGTAACATGCAGGAGGGGTCATTCCGCTGCGACGCCAATGTGTCGATTCGGCCCAAAGGCGAGAGTCGGTTCGGGACGCGAACCGAGCTTAAGAACCTGAACTCGTTCCGCTTCGTGGAGAAGGCCATCAACTTCGAAGTTGAGCGCCAGATCGATGTGATCGAGAGCGGCGGAAAAGTGATCCAGGAAACCCGCTTGTACGACCCGGACCGGCACGAGACACGGTCGATGCGGGGCAAGGAAGAAGCCAACGACTATCGTTATTTCCCCGATCCGGACTTGTTGCCGGTGGTCATCGAACCGGGTTTCGTCGAGCAGGTTCGTGGTGAGCTGCCGGAACTTCCGGATGCCAAGCGCAGTCGCTTTGTCGAGCAATACGAGTTGTCCGACTATGACGCCGGTGTGCTCACTGCCACCCGCGAGATGGCCCAGTATTACGAGGCCGTGGTGGAGAAAAGCAGCAGCGAGCCCAAGCTGGCGGCCAACTGGGTGATGGGCGAGCTGGCGGCGGCTTTGAACAAGGCGACCGTGGAGATCGCCGATAGCCCGGTCAGCGCGGAGGATTTCGCCGGTTTGTTGAATCGAATCAGCGACAACACCATCTCCCAGCGGGTGGCGAAAGAAGTATTCGAAGCCATGTGGAACGGCGAAGGGAGTGCCGATGCGGTGATCGAAGCCAAGGGCTTGCGTCAGATCACCGATACCGACGCCATCGCCCGATTGGTTGATGAAGTCGTGGCTGCCAATCCGCAACAGGCAGAGCAGTACCGTGCCGGTAAAGACAAACTGTTCGGTTTCTTTGTCGGCCAGGTAATGAAGGCCTCTAAGGGCAAAGCCAATCCCCAGCAGGTGAACGACTTGTTGAAGGAGAAGTTGTCTTCGTGACAGATCGAACCGGCGATGTCGTCAGCCGTTTCCATTTCGAACATTTTCCGGTGCGCGGTGAAGTGGTGCATCTCGATGCCACGTGGCAGGAAGCCCAACGGCGTGCGGATTATCCCGCGCCGGTTCGTGATCTGGTGGGCGAGGCCATGGCGGCCGGTGCGTTGCTGGCGGCGACACTGAAGTTCAAAGGCCGTCTGAGTCTGCAAATCGAGAGCGAAGGCGCGGTTCGCTTGCTGTTGGTGCAATGTGACCACCAGCTGCACTTGCGGGCAACCGCCCGATTCCAGGAACCGTTGAGCGATCCGCTGCTGATTGGTGGTCGGGTGATGATTACCATCGAGCCGGAAGGTCAGGGTGAGCGGTACCAGGGGATCGTCGCGTTGGAAAGCGGCGGCGTTGCCGCAGCCTTGGAGCATTACTTCGAGCGTTCCGAGCAGCTCCCGACTCGCTTGCACCTCGCTGTCGACGAGCACTGTGCATCGGGCATGCTGATTCAACGGCTTCCGGGTGAATCATCGGATGCTGACGCTTGGAATCGCTGTACCCACCTCGCGGCGTCGGTTCGTCCGGAAGAATTGCGCGAATTACCGGTGGAAACCTTGCTGCATCGTTTGTTTTTCGAAGAAGACGTGCGGGTATTCGAGCCGCGTCCCACGAGTTTTCGTTGCCGCTGCTCACGGGAGCGTGTGGCGGGCATGCTTCAATCTCTCGGCGAGGAAGAAGTGCGTGATATCGTCAAAGAACAGGGGCGGGTGTCGGTGACCTGCGAGTTTTGCGGAAAAGGTTACGAGTTCGATAAGGTCGACGTGGAATTGTTGTTTTCCTCCGGTTTCGGGTCGCCCTCCAGCGATCGGCTGCATTAGCGGCGCGCGAGGTTTTTTTGGCAATGGAAGCCTGATAATGTCGATTGACTGATGATCAAGCCTTCGTCCCCGTATTTGCGCGTTCGTTCAGCCAGCGCGCTATTTTTCAACCAAGTGGCATATAAAGGTTGGTAGGCCATGGAGCAGTTTCCGCGTCGTAGTTGGTTTTTGTTGGTGGCGCTTCTGATTGGTGGCACGGTCAGTATGACGGCCCAGGCGGAAGGGTACACCGCGTTGCAGTATCAAATCCGCTTCGGCGGGGAACGGCAGATAGAACACAATTTTCTTTTGCTTTCGAAATACCGGGGCTGGGGGCTGGATGACCAATCCGCGCCGGCGGTGGCGCACATCTACAGCACCAATCCGGAGAATCCGCATCTGTTTAATCTCGGGCCTGTCGGAGCGACAGTGCGGGTGGTTCTGCCGGCCTTGGTCGCCGGCGCGGGAAGCATCGCGGTGTTGAGTGATTACGGTGATGACGATTCGGACGACGTTCAGCCTCCCACTTTGCCGACCCAGCCAAGCGGCAATGAGCAGCGTCGGGAACTATTGATTCGGGCGGCTCAAATCGGCTTGCTCGTCGGCGGCACGGTGGTGCAGAACTTTATCGATAGCCAGACTGATCCGGATCCCGTTCCCGTAACAACGTTGACCATGCCGTAAATGGCCCCGTGTACACCGAGGACCACGGCTCGTCGTCTGAGCTGAAAAGCCATCCGCGTTGCCTAAAAGCCTCACGCCATAGCCAAGTCATCCATGCGCCGAGAAAACCGCCAACGAGTACATCGCTCAAAAAGTGAGCGGTCACGGCCACGCGGCTGAAAGCCGCGGCGATAAAAAGCGGGATCAACCATCGGCTCGCCCGCGGCGCGAGATAGATCAGGGCGGTTGCCAGTGCGATAGCCGTGGTCGCGTGGCCTGATGGGAATGACGCGAAATCATAACCAAGACGGAAAAAGTGAAAGCCGTAAGTGTCGCTTTCGAACAGCACGACGCAACGTGCGCGCCCAAACAGAATCTTGAGTATATTGACGGCAATTCCCGAGCTTGCGACACAGCTGAACACGAACGCGCACTGCAGAGCGACGCGCCGGGTATCGAAGGGGAGTCTCATCCGAATATCGGGTTGACGGCACACATAGGAAAAGATCAGCCAGCCCGCCAAACTCGGAACCAGTGAGTAACTCGAGTCGCCCAGGGCATCGAGGCGGGCAAAAAACGACTTGAAGGGTGCCTCGGGCGATCGAAAGAAGCGGGCCAAGGGCTGGTCTGCCAGGAAAAAAGACGGAATTGACAGTACTGCGATGATGCAGAGCCCCGTCAACCAGGGGTGATCGCTGACCCAGTCGGTGACGAGCTGTCGATTAGGGCGATTGGCGAGCGTGGTTCGTTTCTGCGTTGTCATGACTCAATCCGCTGGCATGCACGTGGTTAGGCCGATCAAGCGCAAGGATGGCCAAGTCCATCCAGTCGCCGCCGTTGTAGTTGAAACCGCGAATCTCGTCCCACCATGTCGCGCCCAGTCCACGTTCTTTCAATAACTCCAAAAACTTTTGCGCGTCTTGGCGGGGAATCAGGGCCACTTTGGCGTTGCCGTTTCCCAGCAGCTTTGCGGCTGCTTCGGTGCTTGCGGCCAGTTGTGTCGATCGTCCCAACAGGAAGACCAGACTGGGTTCGTGATATCCCACCGCTGTCACACGGTCACTGGCCAGTTCGTGCGCTTGCAGGGATTCGGCGATTCGGGGACTGATCCAAAGCGGCGTGAGTCTCGGTAGTAGACCCAGGTAGAAACTCATCGCAAACGCAATGGCCGTGACACTGGTCCATCGGAAGAGCCGTCGTCCGTCGGAGTCCTTCAGCGCGTAAACGATAGCGAGACTACCCAAAATGACCGTCGCAACGGTGAACAAAGAAGCCACCGGAATGCCGAAACCCAAATGCCATGGAATGGCGACGCATAGGGCAATCAAGGCGGAGCCGCCGAAAGCGCCGAATGCCCCGGCAAGCACGCGCGCTCCTGGGGCGGCTGCCTGCCACGTTCCTTTCGGGCTTGCCAAGGCGGCCGCTACCAGTAGGCTGGCGGCGGGAAAGACCGGCAGAATATAGTGCGGTAGTTTGGTGGCTACCAGTTCTAACATGAGCCATGTCGGTAACAGCCAAGCGATGCAAAAGCGCACAGCCGGATCATTTCGGGAACGCCAAACCCACGGGGTCGCAACCAAGGCGAACAAGCTCGCGGGCCAGAAAGTCAGTGCAAAAGAGAGCAGATAGCTTCCCGGTGCTGCGCCATGAGATTCCTGGCCAGATGGAACTTTGGCCAACAGATCTCCCAACAGCGCATCGCGAACGAAGCGTCCTTCCGTGGCGATGGAAATGGCAATGATCCAGGGCAACACCAAGCCAGCGACAATCAGCAAGCCCCAGCCGGGGCGGAGTGATCTGAGCCAGCGTCGGTTGTCGTCGGTGATGGTCAGCCAGGCCACGGTGAGGCCGGAGATGGCACAAATGATCGGGCCCTTGATCAGAATGCCCAAGCCTTGGGCAATCCAAAAAAGAACCGCCCAAAAGATTGGCGACGGTTTGTTTTTCGGGTCCAAATAGAGACGGGCAAGACAACCCTGGGCGAGTACGATCACGGCCAGCAGGACCGCGTCAGTCTTGGCTAATCGTGCTTCCACGCCCAGCAGCACCGAACTGGCCAAGAACAGCGCGGACAATGCGGCAACGGGTCGACTGAAAAGGCGTTGCCCCAGTTGATATGTGAGCAATACAGCCGCGATGGCACCGAGCAACGAAGGTATCCGGTAGGGCCAGATGGCTTGCTCGCCGGCGAAAGGCGCCAGGATCCGGGCAGACGCGGCCTGTAGCCAATAAACGCCCGCCGGCTTGCGATTTCGTTCATCATCCTGAAAGCGAATCGTGACCCAATCGCCGCTTTGCCACATTTGTCGGCTTGCTTGAGCGAATCGCGACTCGTCCCGGTCAGTCGGTGGTAGCGATGTGAATCCCGGCAGGAAAAAGAGTAGGCAAAGTAAGACCAACCAACCCGCGACGCGGCGGGGCGGCCGGCGGTCGAGGTCGGTCGAAAGCGCCGGCACGTTCGTGGTATGCAGCAACATGGGCGTGCCGTGTTCCTGGTGCATTGGGAGATGTGGCCTGATGTGGCACGATAGCGGCTTGATGTGACGTCCCAATGACGGATCTGCACCCCGTGGTGATTCGGACTGTCAACCGCTTGTCATGATGATCAGTCTTACTTTGAGGGCTGTGATGTTGAGTTCAGTAGCGAGCCTTGGAAGTGACCACACCGCTCCCCGCCAACCCATCAACCGGTGGCCGGCGGTGGCTTTTCTTTTCGTCAGCGCGGCGGTGACGGTTTGGCACGTCGCCTTCTTGTATCAGGGCTGGTTGAATCTGTTTTTCGACGAAGCCCAATACTGGTTTTGGTCGACCGAGCCGGCGTTCGGATATTTTTCCAAGCCGCCCATGGTGGCTTGGATCATCTATCTCACGACCAGTTTGCTGGGCGACAGCGAATTTGCCATCAAGGTCGGTTCACCGTTGGTTCACTGCGCCACGTCGTGGTTGATCTTTGCCTTGACCCGCGATTTGTATGGCCCAAAGGAGGCCTTCTGGGCCGGCCTGGGGTATCTCAGTTTGCCGGCGGTGGCTTTTTCCAGCGCCATTGTTTCCACCGACCCACCCTTACTGTTGTTTTGGGCGGCCAGCTTAGTGTGTTTGCACCGGGCGCTCACGGGAGGGCAGTGGATCTGGTGGGTCGGCCTTGGTGTGGCGATCGGGTTGGGCATGCTGAGCAAATACGCCATGCTGTTTTTCCTGATGGGCTTGGTGGTACACGGGTTGTGGAGCGGTTCGCTGACCAAGCTGTTGCATCGGCGATTCGCGCTGTCCGTGCTCATCGCGGGTTTGATTTACCTTCCGAATGTGCTGTGGAACCTGGATCATGGGCTGGTCAGTTATGTTCATACGGGTGACAACGCCCGATTGGATCGGGCTGGCCTCCGGCCGGGTGAATTTCTGGCCTTTGTTGCCAGTCAGGCGCTGGTCTTCGGACCCGTGTTCTTCGGCGCATTGGTGGCCATTTTGCTGCGATTATTTCGCAGCCGATCGGTTTCCGAGCGTACGGGTTTTTTGCTGAGTTTCTCCCTGCCCCCTCTGATCTTTTACAGCGTGTTGAGTCTGGTCTCAGGTGCGAATGCCAATTGGGCAGTGACGGCCTATGTCAGTGCTGTTCCGCTCGTGACTGCGACCTTGTATCGGCACCGAAAATGGTGGCTCTATGGCGCGTTGGTGTTGCATGCGGCGCTGGCTGTCGCACTGCATGAAATTCCCAAGAGTCCCCAGCCGTTTGGGTTCGAGCTCTCCGCCCGCAGCGACCCGCTTCGCCGGATCCGCGGCTGGGATGAGATGGGCGCACAAGTCGTCGCGCTTTGGAAGCTTTATCCCGAGGCGAAGGTGCTGGTGACCGATCGTCCCTCCGCGGCCGAGTTTTTGTACTATGCTCGCCCCGCGCCGGTCGTGAAGTGGAACGCGGACGGCGATATCGATGACCACTTCGACCTGGTCAGAGGCTTGCGCGATGAGGATACCGGGCGCTATTTGCTTGTCACCGACAAGTCACAGCCTACCGATATCCTGGCCAGGTTTGAGCGTATAATTTCGCTGGGTACGTTATCTGCGCCGCGCTGTTGCGGAGATTCGATGACCTACCACGCGTTTTTGCTCAGTGCATTTAGGGGTTACGGAACCGCTACGGACGAGCAACCCACAGGGAGGTCCCACTGATGCCGCAGCATGTCATATTCTGGGTGGCCGGGCTGACGGGTTTGATGGCGCTGGTGTTTTTGTTGTTTCCCGAGATCGATCTGTGGGTGGCTGGCTGGTTTTTCCTGGAGCCGGGGCGCTTCGTTTTGACCGACACGACAACGGCCTGGTGGTTGGGCGAAGCGGTGGATTTCATCGTCTTGGCAGTATTGCTCGGTTTGCTGTTCGGCTTGACCCGTTGCTGGCGGAGCGGTCATCAATCCTTTGGGATGAATCGCCGCCGGATCTTATACTTACTGCTGGTGATGCTGCTCGGCCCCGGTTTGATGGTCAATACCGTATTTAAGGACAACTGGGGACGTGCCAGACCATTGCACGTTTCGGAGTTTGGGGGAGATGCGCAGTTTACGCCTCCCGTCCTGGTTGCCGAGCAATGTGAACGCAATTGCTCCTTTGTCTCGGGCGACGCCTCTGTTGGGTTCTACTTTGTGGCTTTGGCATTCGTATTTCGTCGCAAGTGGTTGCGCTTGATGTTATTTGGCGGCGCGGCCGGCCTGTTTTTGGGATTCGAGCGAATGCTGCAAGGTGCGCACTTTTTGAGTGACGTCCTTTTCTCCGGGGTCGTGACCTTCGCGGTGGCATGGCTGCTTGCCCAGGTTTTCCTGCCGGAAGACCGTGTCGCATGGTGGCCATCAGTTCGTGGTCGGCCTGCATCATCCACCTGATTTTTTAATCGCGACAAACGCTTGCTGATCATTCTCTCCGCTTGCGCCATTCCATCCCGTGAGGCTTGGGTCTGCCTACATTCGTCCACCAGGATGTGATATTTGTATTTCCCTAACGCGTCGAGAGAACGCACGATGGGGGAGAGATATGGAGGGTTTGGAGCGGCCGACGGCCGAGATGGCCGAAACCTGGGAATATGGCGTAGAACCTGGGTTAACGCTCAGGGGCGGAATCATCGATCGTGGTCGCTCCACGCTGATTCATTTTTTGCCGGGAACGGCTTTTGCCTGCCGATTGTATTGGCCATTTCTTTCTCGCCTGGCCGAACACTACGATCTTTTCTGGCACGATCTCCACGGTCACGGCGAATCGGATGACGGTGGGCTGGAATTCCGGGGTTGGCGCTTTACGGTCGATGCCGCCACCGCCATGATGGATCGTTTCGGTTTGCGCCATGGCGAACGCCGTATCGTGGGCATGGGCCACAGTTACGGTGGCTGTATGACCTTGATTATGGCGGCAGAGCGGCCCGAGCTTTTCGGACAATTATTGTTGACCGATCCTTTTATGGTTCCGGAATCGCGCGAAGTAACCTACCGCAGCATGATGCCGACCCTGGTGCAGCGTACCCGCCAGCGCAATCCGGTCTGGTCCGACGAAGCCGCTGTAAGAAGTTATCTTAAAGCGCGGCTCATGTTTCAAGATTGGCACGAAGAAGCGGTCGACGCGTTCATTCGGTACAACATGTCGCCCACGGACAGCGGGCAACTGCAACTCAAGTGCCCACCCGTCATTGAGGCCGGGGTATACGACGATGTCGTCGATGCGCTTTGGCCCAGTGTAGACGTTCTCCAAACGCCGACAGTGATACTCTCCGGGGATCGTACAGTGCCGTTTTTCCGAGAGGGTCACGATCTGGCGGCGCGAATCAATCCCCACGTCGGTCTGATCCGGGTCGCCGGCGGTCACAACTTCATGCAAGAACGACCGGAAATTATCGCCCGTCAAGCCCTGGACGTGCTCGGTGCGTCCTCGTAACGAACAAGCCAGGGGCGAGCTGATTATGATTTCGGTCCAACGCCTCCCGGTCTTACCCCTTTGACGCAGATCAAAGTCCTTGCGGCTCTGAACGGCGAAAGTGAATTCGCCCCGTCGCATGGCGCGTGGGGATAGGGAGTCCGGCCGGCCCTTACCATTAAGTTGTTGGTCGAGCTGGACGGGATGAAGATAAGGAGGAGATCAAATGGGGCGCATCAAGCTCAGGGTTCTGTTGATGTTATCGCTGCTCGGTCTGGTTTTGCCGATCGTTGGCATGGCCGAGGTTCATAAGCACGAGGTGGATTACTGTGGTTTGTGTGGCAAGGAAGTTGCCAACGCCCATGTGAAGTTCGTCGTGACCTATCCCGGTGGAAAGCAGGAAACGTTAGGGTGTGCGGGTTGCGGTTTGAGTGTCATGAGCGTGCAGAAAGTCGAGGGCGGGCAAACCATGGACTTCCTGCGGGGTGAAATGCTCGATGCCAAGGTGGCGTTCTATGTCGTCGGTTCCGACTTCGGTGCTTGCTGTGCGCCATCGTGGTTGTCTTTCTCCAGCCAGAAAGAAGCGGAGAAATTCGCCAAGGGCTTCGGCGGCGAGGTTCTTGATTTCGATGGTGCCATGGCGTGGCTGGCGAAATAGTTCGCGAAGTCATTGATTAGCGCAAAGGCTAACCGCGGTCGAAACTAATCTTCGGCCGCGGTTTTTGATCGCTTGGAGAGGTGGAACGGACGCTCACCTGAGGTCTGTCGCGCCGCCGCCGCTCGCTTCATAGAAGATACATCAGATTCGGCAGTACACACCGATGTGTTCTATCCTCAGATCCGGGGCATTAGATCAACGTCTATCAACTGATATGTTTGGCAAGAACAAAGTCCGGAAGCGGTTGAGCCGTTTGCGCGCGTCGGCATCCCAAGGGGTGATGCGTCACCGCTGGAAATTCTTCGTGTTGGGTGTGGGTTTGCTGTTGCTGGGATTCTATTTCTCCCTCATGCCACCCGAAGTCGGTCAAGAGTTTCTTCGGGTGTTGGATCGGAATGCCACTGCCGGCGTGGTATTGCTGCGATTTTCAGGTTTGTTCTTTTTCCTGCTTGGCGGCATGGGTTTCAAGATGAAATTTGATCGTGACTATTTCCCTGAACGCTATCGCAATCGGAAAGACTAGCCACGCTTATACCCGCGTTCTCCCCTCGTCCCTTCTACCCCGATACCGCGTTCAAATCTCTTGGTCGTCTTTCTGGTCGGCGGTCTCGCCGAGCAGAATTTCTCGCCCGATTTCGGGGTTCTCCACCGGTCATCGAGCACTGCTAAAGGTTCTGGGTCGATAGCCGTTATTGAAAGCGTGCGACTCTCTTTTCTCTTTTTACTCAACGCTTGTTTTGAGCGTAAGCCACGGTGACTCGTTATGAACTTTACCAAGTCAGCTCTATGCGCCCTGGTCGGCGTAGGATTATTGCTGCCCGCCGCAGGTGTTGCTGCGTCAAGCGGTAAACTCTATAGATGGGTGGACGCGACCGGTCGGGTGCACATTTCCGATCAGTTGCCACCCGGCCAGGCTGAGGAAGATCGTGAGATCCTCAACCGCCAAGGGCGGGTTGTCGATCAGGTCAACATTCCCGAACCGAAATCACCCGAAGAATTGGCCGCTGAAGAGCGGCAACAAGCCATCGAGCGGGAGCAAGCTCGCCAAGATGAGATATTGCTCACCAACTATGCGAGCGCGGCGGAGATTACTCAGGCTCGTGACGAGCGTCTCGACGAACTGCATCATTTAATCCACATCGCCAAACAACAGGTCGACCGGGTTAACGAACTGCTCGAGAAGCGACGTATACATGCCGATCGCTTCCTCGGCAACAATGCTCCGGTTCCCGAATACTTGCAGTCGGAGCTGCACAAGCTTTCGGCTGAGCGCGACGCGCACCAGCGCTACATCGAGGCGCGTCAAGAGGAAATGGCGCAGACCTGGGTTAATTATCAACAGGATCTGGATCGGTTCAGTGCCCTTGGGTCGGTCACGCCGGTTGTTGCAAGCGATCACTAACGGAGTGTCTAAAGGCCTTTTGCCGGTTCCCCCAAACCGGATATTGCCGCGGGATATCATCTTATCCCGCGGCATTTTTATACCCGATCACCAATCGATTCGCCCTCACCGGCCAGTCTTTGAGAAAATCGACAACCTGAACTGATGACTTTGCGAAGCCCCGGATCGCAGGAGTGGTGATTTTTTGGCGTTGGCTTGTTTAGTGCGTTCATCAATCTCGGGTAGAGAGGTCTTATTGGCGCACGTATTTACGTGCATTGTCTGGGTGACGGCCTTCGGATGTCTGCTGTTGCCGTCAGCCGCTGACGCGTGGGGGCATGCGGGACATCGCATCATCTGCGAGATTGCCTGGCTTGAGATGAGTTCGCCGGTCCGCCGGGAGATACGCCGAATACTGGCAACGGAATCCCCGCGGACTCGTTTTACAGACGCATGCGTCTGGGCGGATCAGGTACGCGGCGATGAACGATACGATCACCTTAAGCCGCAACACTATGTGAACGTGCCCCGCAGCAGTCGACGGTTCGACATCGCTCGCAGTAGCTGCATGACACAAGGCTGTGTCGTTGATGCGGTTCGGACGTATGCTGATCAACTCGATGCTGGCGTATCGAACCCGGAAGCGCGCGCGAAGGCACTCAAACTGTTTGCCCATTTCGTCGCCGACGTCCATCAGCCGCTGCACGTGGCGTACGCCGACGACCGGGGCGGCAACGACGTCTGGGTGCGCTTTTCGGACGCTCAAGCGCTTCCTGCGAGGTGGTCCGATCAACCGACCAATCTTCACCGACTCTGGGATTCTTTGCTCGTGGACTATCTCAGTTCGGATTGGCGCAGCTACGCGCAAGCGCTGCAGAAAGACGTCTCACCGGCGGAGCGCCGACAGTGGGCATCGTTCGAGCCGGAAGCCTGGGCGCAAGAATCCTACGAGCTGACGCGGACGGTGGTTTATGCATTAGGGCCGGATCAGCGGATTGATCGCCAATACCTGGAGCGCAACTCGCGAGTGGTCAAGGCGCAACTGCGAAAAGCCGGCGTGCGGCTGGCGCAGCAACTGATCGAGCGCCTCGATCCGGTTAGGCAGTGTCCGACTCAACCCCCGGCAGCGACATGCTGGCACTAACCGGGGGTAGGTTTGGGCTCTATAGATTGCTATGGCTGATACTGATGGGGGTGAAACCCTGTAGTAGCGGCCCAAAAATCGGTCCGTATTCGGTGAAGCTCAGCCCGACACCAAGTATCAGCGTGGCCGGGGGCGAGATGATATTGGCGCTGGTGATGGCAACGCGGCGAGAGAACCGAGTCAGGCGCGGTAGCCGCTGCTCCACGATGCGTGCGGCTCCGCTGATCGGGATCGGGCCAAGCATGAGGTTTGCTTCTGTTAAGTCGTTGACTTCAATGGCAAATTGATCGGCCAGTGAGATCGAAATTGCCTGGCCATGCACCGCTCTCAGTTCACGGTCCGTTAGGGATTCAAGTTCCGCATGCGCCACCCACGGAATTAGAAACGCAATCGCTAAAATTGCCGTGAAAGCACTTCTCATAACCCCGGTCTCCTTTGTGTTGAATCAGATTCGTTGCCTGACCAAAATTTTTGGTGAGGGAAGCGTATCGAACCATTTAACGGCCGACGCCGATGTTTCCGCAGCTTCGGTTGTGAGCTGGGATGTTCAGTACGTTTCAACTTTAGCTGGCGTTCGCGGAGCTGGCGAGTCGCGCTGCTGGCGATGGGGTGTTGTGGTGTCGCTGTGCTACTTTCAGTTCGGAGTGCCGGGATCTTCGTGGCGGGCGCGTTGCGTGACATACGAGATTGTGAGGGAGCGTTTTATGATCAAAGAGGTCTTGGGGGTCGGGTTTGTTGTTATCTCCCTTTTGTGCATGTTGCCAAGTTCGGCCGCCGCCAGTTCCGATACCGATTTTAAATGGGGCCTGGTTGCCTATCATGTCAACTTCCCCGGTTACGAACTTTATCCCGATGATTTTCTGCGCATCGCCGGTAACGGTATTCAATGGATCCGTATCGATTTCGCTTGGGGGCGTTTGGAACCGACTCGGGATGCGCCGTTCGATTTCACCTACTTCGACATGGTGGTGCAGGAGGCGAGAAAGAACGGACTGCGAATCGTCGGAACCCTGGGTACTGGATACAATACGCTGCAGCGACCGGTTGCCCCGTTATGGACTCAGGCTTTGAGCGGTGGGGATTACGCGCGGAAGATCGCACAATATGCCGATGCGGTGGTTGAACGCTACGCTGCTGATGTCGACGCATGGGCACTGGAAAACGAGCAGCATTTGGCGCTCATACATGTCTTGACGCGATGGCGGTTTCGATTGTTTCGCCCCGAGATTAACGACCGGATCATGCTGGCTTTGTCGGACGCGGTGCAAGAGTACGATCCCACGGCGGAGGCCATTCTCACGGTATCGGCGGCGGGATTTGAGCCGTTTGTTCGGCGGATGGAAGGGCTGATTCAGTTCGATTCCATCGGCTTGTATACCTATCCTGTGTCCTTTGTGCCCTTTGTGGTTGAACCGGATGGCTTTGACGAACAAATCGCCAACGAGATTGCTCTCGTCAAATCGGTGGCAGATGGGCGCGATGTCATCTTGTTGGAGACCGGCTACCAAACCCCCACTCCAGGCCTTGGACGCACCGAGTCGTTGCAGGCGCGGTATATCGAGTCCATTGCCCGATCGGCCGTAGACGGCGGTGCCCAGGGCTTGTTTATCTATCAATATCTGGATAACCCGGACGAATGGCTCCCTCGGGAGGAAGCCTTCGGTTTGGTTCGAGCCGATGGCGAGCGTACCCCCAAGCCGGCTTGGATCCGCTACGGTGAGGTCATCCAGGCCTATACGCCTTAGGGGGGCGTAGCTTGCCGGTCGGGAGAGCGTGGCCACCGGCGAGGGCGCGCGCGTTGACGGCCGCGGGTTCATTTTTTCTATGACAAAAACGGTATTAATTTAGAGTTATTAATTCCTTTATTGACTATGCGAGCGGCTGATATGGTGTCGTCTATCACGGGGTTTTGCCCCTTGTCGATCATGAGTCCGGAGTCTGTCGTTCGCCATGTCCGTACTGAGGGCTGTCAATTCGAGAGAAGACAAGCTGGCCGCCATTTTAGGCAGTTTGGATTCACTCAACCACGAGTTGGAATCCGAGTCCGCCCAAGCGCGGGTGGCTTGGGCGCTCGAGCAGTTCCCCGAGCGGTTGGTTCTGTCGTCCAGTTTCGGTGCTCAGTCCGCGGTCTCTTTGCATCTGGTCACCCGTCAGCGCCCCGATATTCCCGTCATCCTGATCGATACCGGATATTTGTTTCCCGAAACCTATCGGTTCATTGACGAACTCGCCGATCGACTGCAGTTAAACCTGCACGTTTACCAACCGCGCATGACCTCGGCCTGGCAGGAAGCGCGCTACGGCAAACTTTGGGAGCAAGGTGTCGAGGGGCTTGATCAGTACCACGAAATAAACAAAGTAGAGCCGATGCGCCGCGCCTTGGAAACCTTAGGTGCGGGCGCGTGGATCACCGGGTTGCGGCGGCAGCAAGCGTCTACACGGGCCAACCTGAACGTACTCGGCGAACAAAACGGCCGCTTGAAGATTCATCCCATCGTCGATTGGACGGATCGGGATATCTTTCGCTATATGACCCAATACGACTTGCCGTATCACCCGTTGTGGCACCAGGGCTATGTGTCCATTGGCGATGTCCATACGACGCGACGATTGGCCGATGGCATGACAGAAGAAGAAACGCGTTTTTTCGGCCTCAAACGCGAATGTGGTTTACACGACAAAGTGTGAGCTGTCCGCCCACGCCGTCCGGTTGATCCCCCCCGTTTCTGATTCGCGCGTCCAACCGGGCTGTAAACCATCCACCGAGCCGGGGCGTTCGCCCGCTGTCACATCCCGCTATAATCCTTCTCTGAAATTCAGCGGCGATGATCATGATATGGGGGCGCATCAGGTGAGCGATATCGGCACCACACGGCGTGTTTATCTGTACGACAGCACCCTTCGGGATGGCCAGCAGACCCAGGGGATCGATTTTACGGTGGGCGACAAAATCGCTATCGCCCATGAGCTCGACCTGTTGGGGATCGACTATGTCGAAGGCGGTTGGCCCGGGGCCAATCCCACCGACGATGCGTTTTTCGCCGAAGCGCCCGCTTTTCATCATGCTCGGCTGAGCGCGTTTGGGATGACGCGTCGTCCCGGTCGGGCGCCTAGCGACGATCCCGCCTTGGCCGCCATTGTCCACAGTCCGGCGCCGGTGGTCTGCCTTGTTGGAAAAACCTGGGATTTTCATGTCGAGGTCGCCTTGCGGAGCGCGCTCGACGAAAATCTGGTGATGATCGCCGACAGCATCGCCTATGCCCGGGAACATAAAGACGAAGTGATGTTTGATGCGGAGCATTTCTTCGACGGCTACAAAGCCAACCCCGATTACGCCATCCGTTGTTTGCAATCAGCCCTGGACGCCGGTGCGCGTTGGATCGTGCTGTGCGACACCAATGGCGGCACCTTGCCCCATGAGGTCTCCCGCATCGCCGCGGATGTGATTCGACATATTCCGGGTGACCGGCTCGGTATTCATTGTCACGACGACACCGGTAACGCAGTAGCCAACAGTCTGGCGGCGGTCATGGCTGGCGTTTGCCAGATTCAAGGCACCCTCAACGGTCTGGGCGAGCGCTGTGGCAACGCCAATCTGATCACCTTGTTGCCGACGCTGATGCTGAAACTGGGTTTTGAAACAGGGGTGGATACTGACAAACTTCGGCAGCTCACACACGTCTCCCGGGTGGTGGATGAACGCTTGAACCGGGCACACAATCGCCATGCACCGTATGTCGGCGAGAATGCTTTTGCCCACAAAGGCGGTTTGCATGTCTCAGCGGTAGGCAAAGATCCGCGAAGCTACGAACACATCACCCCCGAGCAGGTCGGAAACAGCCGGAAAATTCTGGTTTCGGATCAGGCAGGACGGTCAAACGTGCTGTCATTGCTGAACGAAGTTGGGGTGGTTTATCCACCCAACGACCCCCGAATCGATCAATTGGTCCGGATGGTGAAAGAGCGGGAGTTCGCCGGCTACGCCTATGATGGTGCAGAGGCCAGTTTCGAACTGCTGGCTCGGGCTTTGCTCGAAGACATGCCGATGCATTTCGAGCTGGTGACTTTCCGCGTCATGGACGAGCATCGCCAAACCCCCGATGGTGGTCGTTTTAATGTGTCCGAGGCCACCATGAAGCTGTCGGTGGACGGTGAGTTACATATGACCGTGGCAGAAGGCATCGGGCCGGTCAACGCTTTGGACCGTGCCTTGCGCAAAGCCTTGCTGCCGGCTTATCCGAGCTTGGCGGATTTGCGGCTGGTGGACTACAAAGTCCGTATTCTCACCTCTAACGCCGGGACCGAGGCGGTCACGCGGGTGATGATTGAAAGCGCGGATAACTCCGGCAAGCGTTGGACCACGGTGGGTGCTTCCAGTAACGTGATTGAGGCGTCATGGGAAGCGCTGTCCGATGCCATCACCTATAAGCTTTATCACGACACAGCGAGTCCGCAAGCCGGTTAGCGGCGAGATATACCAACCTGGAGGATACCGACTATGGCGAGCATGATGGCGGCACAGATTTCTGCTCCCGGTGGCGAGTTCGAACTGGTTGAGCGGCCAATTCCCGAGCCTGGTCCTGGGCAGGTGCGGGTGCGGGTGGAAGCCTGTGGAATCTGCCACAGCGACGCTTTTGTCAAGGATGGTGCGTTTCCGGGACTGACCTATCCGCGCGTACCTGGACACGAAGTGGCGGGGGTCGTCGATTCGGTAGGCTCCGATATCGCCGCCTGGAAAGTGGGACAGCGAGTGGGCGTGGGCTGGCATGGTGGGCATTGCTTTCATTGCGATTCCTGCCGGCGCGGCGATTTCGTGACTTGCGAAAATCAGCAGGTCTGCGGCATCAGTTACGATGGGGGCTACGCGGAATACATGATCGCTCCCCCCGAAGCGTTGGTGGCCATCCCGGATGCCCTAGCTGCCAGGGAAGCGGCACCGCTGCTGTGTGCCGGAATCACCACCTACAATGCGTTGCGTCATTCCGGGGCTCGTCCGGGCGACTTGGTGGCTGTCCAAGGCATCGGCGGACTGGGTCACTTGGCGATCCAGTTTGCAGCACGAATGGGTTTTCGAACTGCGGCCTTGTCGCAAGGTCAAAACAAGGCCGTGTTGGCGCAAGAATTGGGCGCTCACCATTACATCGACGTGACGCGCGAAAATCCCGCCCAGTCTTTGCGCAGGTTGGGCGGCGCGCGCGCGATTATTGCCACGGCGCCGAACAGCGCTGCCATTTCCTCCGTCGTGGATGGTTTGGCGGTCGATGGACGTTTGCTGGTGGTGGCGGCCAGCGCCGAGCCGATTTCGGTGAGTCCGTTTCAGCTGATTATGCAAAGGCGCTCCATCATGGGTTGGCCGAGCGGGGCACCTTGCGATTCGGAGGAGACGGTGCAATTCAGCGCGTTGGCGGGGATACGTCCGCGTATCGAATGTTTCCCGTTGCGAGATGTTGCCGAGGCCTATGCCCGCATGATCGAGAATCGAGCCCGATTTCGCGTCGTCTTGACGATGGGTTGATGTCATCAGATCCGGCGGGGGCAGCGATCTCGCCGTTGGAAACTAACACGGTTCGTGTCCCAAAGATCACTGTGGGTTTGTCGATAAGGGTTAGGCGTTATCGCCAGCTTGTCGACGGAGTAACCATGCCGGATATTCATGACCTGGGACTGATCCTCAAGTCGAGGGTTCCGATCATCGTGATCGAAACCCATGAAGAGCAACGGGCGCTGCAGACGCTTACCCGGCTATCGATTTCTCAAGGGTTGGATCTGTACACCTGGAGCGTGACGGCGGGTCTGTGCCGCCAACCGGGGGACGTTGAAACCGGTGCGGGCGTTAAAACCTCGCAGCCCGACCGGGCCCTGTCCCGCATCAAAAACATGGATCGGGACGGGCTGTTCGTCCTATTGGATTTCCACCCCTATCTGGAAGACGACCCGACTATTGTCCGCCTGATCAAGGATCTCGCCTTGGCGGAAGGTCGGCCCAAACGCCATTTGGTTTTCATCAGCCATCGTTTCGACTTGCCGGCGGAGCTGCACCGCTTGGCGGCTCGTTTTCAGTTGCGTATGCCGAATGAGAAACAGCTGGAAGCCATCGTCAAAGCCGAGGCTCAACATTGGAGCGAGATGCATCGCGGCGCACGAGTACGAACGGACCGCGCGACCTTGGAGCGTTTGGTGTTCAATCTGCGTGGTTTGACGCTCGCAGACGCCCGACGCGTGGTGCGCAAGGCCATCTATGACGATGGCGCGATCACCGAGGCTGACCTTCCGACGGTCAATCAGGCCAAGTTCGAGTTGATGAATCTCGACGGTGTGCTGCACTACGAGCTGGATACGGCGAAGTTTTCCGAGGTGGGTGGGTTTTTCAATCTAAAGCGTTGGGTCGAGGCGCGGGCCCTGGCGTTTCGGACTGCGGATCGCCGATCCGATTTGGACGCACCCAAAGGTGTCATGCTGATTGGCGTGCAAGGCGGGGGTAAGAGCCTGGCGGCCAAAGCGGTGGCCGGCATCTGGGGCTTGCCGCTGTTGCGATTGGACTTCGCCAGTCTCTACAACAAGTTCTACGGTGAGACGGAACGCAATCTGCGTGAAGCCTTGGCGCTGGCCGAGCGGATGGCGCCGTGCGTGCTGTGGATGGACGAACTGGAAAAAGGCATCGCCACCGACGGAAACGATGGGGGTACCTCGCGGCGGGTGCTCGGTACGCTGTTGACCTGGATGGCGGAGCGGACTGCCCCCGTTTTTATCGTCGCTACGTCGAATGATATTTCCCGCTTGCCGCCCGAATTGATTCGTAAGGGCCGATTGGATGAGATTTTTTTCGTTGATCTGCCCGACGAAGCGGTGCGGGCAGAAATTTTTCGAATTCATCTGGAACAGCGGGGCATCGATTATTCCGAGCTTGATCTTTCCGGCCTGGCCGGCGAAACGGACGGTTTCTCCGGTGCGGAAATTGAGCAGGCTGTGGTTTCCGCGCTCTATCAAGCCACGGCGGAGGATTCGCCGTTAAATCAGGGCCGCCTGGAAAGCGAAATTCGAAATACCCGCCCACTGTCGGTGGTGATGGCGGAACCGATTCGGCAATTGAGGGCTTGGGCCCAAGGGCGTACCGTCCCGGTCGGTTAGGGCGACATTTGCGCAGCCGACGGCCAACCTTCCGCCGGGCGGTCTGTTCAATGGTGAAACACTCGGCCATTATGGTTTGGGGGTGTGTCGTGTTTCCGTGTGTCACGATGAAATAATCCGCAAGGAGGCAGGTGAGCCATGAAGCCAGGAACATGGGACCCCATACCCAGCGATGAGGCGACGACGCTGGACGGGCTTTTTCAGGCGCGGGTCGAGCGAACGCCCAACGCCATCGCCTATCGCGCATTCGACCGTGATACCCGCCAATGGCGGGATTACCGCTGGTCGGAAATGCAAGCGGCGGTACATCGGTGGCAGGCTGCGTTTCTGCGGGAGGGGCTAAAATCCGGCGATCGTGTGGCCGTCGCGATTCCCAATGGACCCGAGTGGGTGATCTTCGACCAGGCGGCCTTGGCGATGGGCTTGGTTGTGGTGCCCCTGTATGTGGATGATCGGCCCAATAACACGGCCTATATTCTGGCGGACTCCGGTTCGCTGCTGCTCCTCACGGTAGATGTCGAGCACTGGCATCGGGTAGCCAATGCCCTATCGGATTTCGACGATTTACGCCGTGTTATTTTGTTGCAAGGGCAAGCGGATGAGTTGGGAGCGGATCCCCGGCTTCGTCTGGCCGAGGATTGGCTGCCCATGCCGCCTATGGCTCTGCCCGTGGCCCACGCCAATGAACCCGGTACACTCGCGACCATTATTTACACCTCGGGCACGACCGGACGTCCCAAGGGGGTGATGCTTAGCCACGCCAATCTGTTGAGCAATGTCTATGACGTGCTGAGCGTGATCAAAGCCTATCGTGAGGATGTCCTGCTTTCGTTTTTGCCCATGGCTCACGCGCTGGAGCGTACCGGTGGGTATTACCTGCCCATGGTGGCCGGTTGCACTGTGGCCTATGCGCGAAGCTTGCAGCAGTTGGCTAAAGACTTCGCGGCGGTTCGTCCCACCGCAATCATCTCGGTACCTCGCGTCTATGAAACGGTGTTCGGGCGCATCCGGCGGCAAGTGGCTGAGAGCGGGGCCATGCGTCGGAAACTGTTCCGCTTCGCCGTGCGGGTGGGTTGGAAACGCTTTGAATTTCACCATGGGCGTGCGTTTTGGAATCCGACTTTTCTTCTTTGGCCGCTGCTCAAACGCTTGGTGGCGGCACGGGTCATGGAGCGTTTGGGTGGGCGGTTGCGCTTGGCTGTGAGTGGTGGCGCGCCCTTGCCGCCGGAAGTGGCGCGCCTGTTCATCGGCTTGGGACTGCCGATCGTGCAAGGTTACGGTTTGACCGAAGCGAGTCCGGTGGTCAGTTGCAACGCGCTGGAAACCAATTTGCCCGCCAGCGTAGGGCAAGTTCTACCGGAGGTCTCGGTGCGGATTGCCGAGAACGGTGAAGTGCTGGTGCGGGGTCCCAGCGTGATGATGGGGTACTGGAACAATTCGGCGGCGACCCGCAAGGCCATCGACGAGGACGAGTGGTTGCATACCGGGGATCAGGGGCGGCTGGAAGGGGACCGCTTGTTCGTCGGTGCCCGTCTTGACGACATCATCGTATTGTCGAATGGCGAAAACGTCTCGCCGGAAGATATCGAAACGGCGATTCGCCTCGATCCGCTGTTTCAGCAAGTGATGGTCTTCGGCGCCGGCCGTCCCTACCTGGCGGCGCTGGTGGTTTTGAACGAGGAAGTGTGGAAAGAAGAAGCCGCGAATCGGAAGCTGGACCCGAATGACCCGGCCAGCTTGGAACAGGCGCAGGTCCGTCGCGATTTTCTGGCGCGCATCAACGCAGCCTTGGGCGATTTTCCCGCTTACGCCCGTGTTCAGCGGGCTCATTTCAGCCTGGATCCTTGGACTGTCGAGAATGGCTTGCTCACTCCCACGATGAAATGCAAACGCAAGCGCCTGATGGAGCGTTTCTCCGCCGTGGTGGCCAGCTTGTATCCCAGCGCCAAGGGGGGCGTGTCGTCGTCGAGGTAGGGGCTGCTTATGCGCATCGGAATCGATCTGGGTGGAACGAAGATCGAGGGCATTGTGTTGGGTCCGGGTTCGGTGGTGTCGGCTCGCAAACGGATTCCCACGCCGCGTGAGGACTACACGGCGACCGTGGCCGCCATCGTGGACCTGGTTTGCGCGTTGGAACACCGTGTCGGGCACTCGGCGCTGCCGGTGGGGATCGGCACACCGGGAACGCAAGTGCCGCCATCGGGGGCCATAAAAAACGCCAACTCCACCTGGCTGAACGGGCGAACTTTGGGGCAGGACGTTGAGCGCGCGTTGGGGCGCCCCGTCCGCTTGGCCAATGATGCCGATTGCCTGGTCCTTTCCGAGGCCCTGGATGGTGTCGCTGCGGATGCTCGGCTGGTGTTCGGCGTGATACTGGGAACCGGTGTCGGGGGTGGCATTGTGGCCAACCGGGCATTGCTTTCGGGCCCCAATGGCATCACGGGCGAGTGGGGCCATAATCCCCTGCCATGGCCGTCATCGGCTGAAATGGCTAACGGCCCGGACTGTTGGTGCGGTCTGCAGGGCTGTATCGAAAGCTGGCTGTCCGGTCCGGGCCTGGCGGCAGACTTTGCGCGAAGCGGCGGAGGGCATTTTTCCGCCGTGGAGGTCGCGCGTCTTGCCCGCCGGGGCGATGCGCTGGCCGAGGCGGCGTTGTCTCGCTACGAAAATCGTTTGGCGCGGGCGCTGGCCGCGGTCATCAATCTCATTGACCCGGAGGTGATCGTGTTGGCGGGGGGGATCTCCGCGATCGAGCGTTTATACTCCACTGTGCCAAGATTATGGGATGCCTATGTGTTCTCGAGCACGATCAACACCCGGCTGGTTCCGGCGCGGCACGGCGACGCCAGTGGTGTTCGGGGCGCCGCTTGGTTATGGCCCGAGCGATCAGCCTGATTTGGTTTGATAGGAACAGGCGTGCCAAACTGCTCCGCCAGCCATCATTGAAGATAACGATTTCTCAACCATGGAGAAGGTTTGATGTCGAAAACGAAGTCCGTCACGGGCCAGAATGGCCGATCTCCCATCCCCAAAATCGTGGCGGGGGTTTTTGTCCTGTTGGTGCTGGTGTGCGTCGCACTGGGAGTCTACTGGTCCAATACCCCGGCCTTACCTGGCACCGTTCCGGTGAGCGAGCGCAAAGTGGTGGGATATGCCACCACCGAAACTTTGATCGATGTGGCTTCGGTGTTGCTGGAAAAGCCCGGTGGCTATCTCAGCAACGATATTGCGCCACCGGGGCTGTTTCTCGACAACATGCCCAACTGGGAATTCGGGGTGTTGGTGCAGATACGGGATCTGGCGCGCGTGATGCGCAACGATCTGAGTCGGTCGCAATCGACCTCGGTGGAAGATCCTGATTTGGCGATTGCTGAACCGCAGTTCAATTACGACAGTGAGAGTTGGGTTTTCCCCTCCACGGAAGGTGAGTACCGCGAAGGGCTCCGTGCCTTGGTGCGTTACCGCGATCGTTTGATGGACCCGGCCGTACCCGACGCCCAATTCTATGCCCGCGCGGATAACTTGGCCGGGTGGCTCGGGATCGTCGAAAAGCGGCTCGGCAATCTCTCGCAGCGTTTGAGCGCGAGCGTTGTCACGGTGCGTGAGAACACCGACTTGGCCGGTGATCCCGCGGCGCGTCAGTCCACGACGCGTCCGGAACAAATTCGAGTTAAGACCCCGTGGCTACAGATTGACGATGTGTTTTATGAAGCGCGGGGCACGACTTGGGCGTTGGTGCAATTTCTGCGCGCTGCAGAAGTGGATTTTCGAGAAGTGCTGGAGAAGAAAAACGCGCTCGTCAGTATTCGCCAGATTATCCGTGAGTTGGAAGAGAGCCAGCGCTCCTTGCGCAGCCCGGTGGTGCTGAACGGCAGCGGCTTCGGCATTCTGGCGAATCACTCGCTGGTGATGGCCTCCTACGTTGCGCAGGCACACGCCGCGACCATCGATTTGCGCGAGCTGTTACAGCAGGGTTAACGCGGCGCGATCAGCTGCCAACGGGACTCGCGCGTGGCGGTGGCGTTTGACGTCGCCGCCACGCGTTTTTCGTCCATCAATTTGAGCAGGTGGGCGTGTACCGAAAGTTCCGCAACCGGATGAAGAAATCGCGGGACGTCGGTATAGGCGCGGGTCACGATTTCCGGGATGGTCATCTCGCCCGGGGTTTCGGCCAAAGCGATAAGGATCTTGTCTTGCCGCACCAAACGGTGGTCAATGATCCGCTGCAACACCGATTGGGCGTCATCGAGAATCCGTCCGTGGCCCGGGGCGATGTGCTGAATGTTCTCCCCCATGAGCCGTTCCAGTGACGCCAGATAGGCTCGCATGTCGCCGTCGGGCGGTGCGATCACCACCGTCGAGCCGTCCATCACCTGATCGCCTGCAATGAGCAGTGCTTCCTGATCTAGTAGAAAGCACAGATGGTTGGATGCGTGGCCTGGGGTGTGTAGCGCCCGTAAGGTGAACTCGTCCGTTTCGATGGTGTCGCCGTCATTCAAAGGCTGATCGGCGCGGAAGCCGGGTACGCGCGCTGGGCCTTTGGGTATGGCTGGATGGGCATAAACGGGCGCGCCGGTCAGTTCGCTGAGGCGATGGCAGCCCGGGGCATGGTCCGGATGCGTATGGGTCACAAGAATCCAGCGAATGGGGCCGGGCGAGCCATTGATGATGCTTTGGATATGTTGGGCGTTATCCGGACCTGGGTCGATGATGGCGACTTCGCGCTTGCCGATCAGGTAGCAATTTGTGCCGGGGCCGGTCATGGGGCCGGCGTTGCCGGCGGTGATGCGACGAACCAGCGGAAACAGCTGCCGGGGCTCGCCCGGTTTGAATTCTGCACGCAGGCTTGCCCATTCGGCGGGACTCATGCTCATCGTCGGTCCATGTTTCAAGGCGTTGTCAGTGCGGGAAGTCGAGGCGGCATCTTACTACGGAGGCTGTCCACGGTCGAACGGCCGCACGGAGGCGTACTCTTCCCGCTTTCAATGTGACGTTCGCTGGCGTCAGAATGCACAAACTAGGATGGAATAACGGAGGTCGATGATGAGTCGCGCGATGATGTTGACCGGGGCGAGTTCCGGTATTGGCAAAGCGGTGGCGCTGGAAATGGCCGGGCGGGGCTATCGATTGGGGCTGACTGCGCGGCGGATTGAGTTGCTGGAGGCGCTGCGCGATGAGATTCTAGCGCGTTATCCGGACACCTTGATCGCCGTTCGGGCCTTGGACGTCAACCAATACGAGGATATCGGGCCGGTATTGCGTGATCTGGCGGAAGAACTGTCTGGGCTCGATATCGTGTTCGCCAATGCCGGTATTGGCCTGGGAGGGCGGATCGGCGCGTCGGATTTTTCCAACGCCCGCCGAACCATCGAAACCAACGTAATCGGGGCAATGGCCACGCTGGATGCGGCGGTGGCTTATTTTCGTGAGCGCGGTCAAGGCCACGTGGTGGGTACCAGCTCCGTGGCGGCTTTCCGCGGCATGCCGGGCAATGCCGCCTACTCGGCTTCCAAGGCAGCATTGGCGACCTACATGGACGCGCTCAGGAGTGAAAACTACCATCGCAATATCGACGTCACGGTACTTTACCCCGGATTCATCGACACCCCGATCAACGACATGCTTACCAGTCGTCCGTTCTTGATCACCGCGGAAAAAGGCGCCCGGATTATTGCCGACCGAATTGAACAAAAAGCAAAGTCGGCCGTAGTGCCGGCTTTTCCCTGGGTCCTGGCGCGGCCGCTACTGAAATGGATCCCGACCCGCTGGATGGCTGGGTCGGGAATGCGTTGATTCCGTGCGCATCAGTCGAGACAGCGGTAAATGCCGTACTTGCGCTGGCCGTCGGCGATCTTGGTCAGGGGGGCAACCGTATCGCCACCCATGTTAACGGCGTTGTTTTTGGCCAGACGCTCCAGATCCCGCGAAATATCCTCTTCGCGGCGAGAGAGAAACCAGATTTTTTCGAGCACCGTGACCGTGATTTCGCCAAGTTTTTCACAGTGAGTGACCCGCTCCTGCGGCAGTGCCAGCACATGTTCCGCTTTCGGCGTGACGGTGACCCAGCTGCAACCGACCAGCAGCAGTGGGAACAGCAGGGCGAAAACGTTTTTCATGGGGAGCTCCTCACATTGACTAAACCAGCGGGTCGCTGGCTACGGTGCGTATTCTAGCTCGCGTTCGGGGCGCTAGGTGAACTTTGAAAAATCGGGTTCTCTGCGTTCCAAAACCGCCTGCATGGCTTCCCGTGCCTCCGGTGATCGGAGCTGTTCGAGAAACATGTGTGATTCCTTGGTGATCGTCTGGCTAATCGATTCCAGATGGGGTGCCTTGAGCAGCGCTTTTGTTTTTCGAAGCGCTGCGGGCGGAAGGGCCGCCAAGCGTTCCGCCGCTGCCTGTGCCCTGGGCAAGTAGGCGTCGGCCTCAAAGACCGCGTTGACCAGCCCGAGTTCCGCGGCCCCCCGAGCATCCAAGGTCTCGCCGAGCATCAGCAGTTCACAGGCTCGGTGGTAGCCCATCAGCTCCGGCAACAGTTTGCTGGACCCGCCTTCCGGGACCAGTCCCAGCTTCATGAACGGCAGCTCGAAACGGGCATTCGGACCGGCATAGGCCAGATCGCAGTGGAGCAGCAAGGTGGTACCGATGCCAATGGCCGGTCCGTTAACGGCGGCTACCACCGCTTTTCTGGCGGTGCTGATGGCATGCAGAAAACGGATCACAGGGCTGTCGGGGCCGGTGGGCGGGTTTTGTAAAAAGTCGTTAAGGTCGTTTCCGGCGGTGAAGCAGTCCCGCGTACCGGTGATCAGAACGACCCGTGTGTCGTGATCGGTTTCGGCTTGGTCGATGGCGTTTGCCATGATGGTGTACATGGCATGCGTCAGCGCGTTTTTCTTTTCCGGGCGCTGGATGCTAATCCGGCAAATGCCACCGGCCCGGTTGACCGCAATGTGTTCCGTCATGAGCCAGTCTCCTCGGTGTTTATGGGTCTGTTTTGGCTCGGTCGATCTGGAAGCCGCATGTTAGCTGGCGATTTGAGCAGCCGGCAACGCGTGTTTGGTTGCCAGCCGTTGGGGCGGGGCTAGTGGTCCGCCGCTGTCCTGGGGCCCTCGCGGCGTTCGTCGGGAAATGGCATGGGTCGCAAGACATGGAGTTGGGGTTCTGGTTGCAGTGTGACATGGTCGATGTCGAACTCGTCGTGTAGTATTTCCCGGCAACGTTGAAGAACGCCTTCCCATTGATCCATGTGATCGATCTCGATATGAGCCGATAGCGCGTAGTGACCGCTCGAGAGCGTCCACACGTGCAGGTCGTGTACCGAGCGAATATCTTCGATTCGCGCTAACGCGTAACCGATTACGTCCATGTCCAAATGGCCCGGCACACCCTCCATGATGATATTCAAAGCCTCTCGGAGTAGACGCAGGCTGGCAATTAAAATGAGCCCGCAGATGAACAGCGAGAGCAGCGGGTCAATGGGGGACCAGCCGGTGAAAACCACGACGATCCCGGCCATCAGTGCGGCTACGGAACCAAGAAGGTCACCCAAGACGTGGAGAATCGCCCCGCGCATATTCAAGCTTTGTTCGCCTCGACTGAGGGTGAACAGGACGGCGCCGTTGATCGCCAGCCCCAGTCCGGCGACCAGCATCACTGTGAGCCCCCCGACTGGGGTGGGGGTTTGTAATCGGCGAACCGCACCCACCACGATTGCTGAAACGATGGCCAGCATAAAAAGCCCGTTGATCAAGGCGGCAATCACTTCCGCTCGTCCCATGCCGAAAGAATGGCGCCGGGTGGCGGGGCGCCGCGCAATCACGGCTGCCAAGGCCGCAAGGCCCAGCGCGCTGGCGTCGGTCAGCATATGTCCCGCATCGCCCAGCAGCGCCAGGGAGTTGGCGAACCAGCCTGTGACGGCTTCGATGCCGGCGAAACCCAGCGTCAGCACCAAAGCGCGGACAAGCTGACGGTCGGCGCCGTTCGCCCCGTGATGAGAGTGCACATGGCTGTGGTCGTGATGATGAGAATGATGCATACCCGGTGCGTGTCACCCGTCGTCCGCTGTCCAGTCGCCAGACCGGCCACCCGATTTTGCCAGTAGTCGGATGCCTTCCATGCGCATGCCTCGATCAATTGCTTTGCACATGTCGTAGATGGTTAACAACGCCACTTGAACGGCGGTAAGCGCTTCCATCTCCACGCCGGTTTGACCGTGGGTTTGAGCCACGGCGGTGCAGTGAATGCGATTGGCGTCCACGGCGAACTCAACGGTAACCTTGGTGAGCGGAAGAGGGTGGCAAAGCGGGATGAGGTCGGACGTTCTTTTGGCCCCCATGATGCCAGCGAGCTGAGCGACCGCTAAGACGTCGCCCTTTTTGTTCTCGCCCCGCCTTATGGCCTCTACCGTGGTGGGTTGCATAACAATGGCGCCGGTGGCTTTGGCCCGTCGCGAAGTGACAGGTTTGTCGCCTACATCCACCATGTGGGCGTTACCTTGGGCGTCAAAGTGGCTCAGCCTTGACATAATGGGATGGTTCCGAGACTACCGCGAAGTGAGTACAGCATAGCCTTCATTGTCGGGCCTAAGGTGGAGCGAGTCCAGATGTGCGTTGTTTTGCCGGGCGGCGTGATCCATCTCGAGCCGGGTTGTTAAGTTGTTGTTTGCAAAATCCCCGTTTCCCGCGGGCCAGCCCGCGTGCGGTCTTGCCCGTAGCTTGGGCATCAGGGCATGATGGGAGGATTTCCAGTGGTCGATTCTCAAGGTTTCGTGTATGGCTATAAAAGTTCGGTTTTTTGCCTCCCTGCGAGAACAGGTGGGGATCGATGAGCGGGATATTGACTGCAGAGATTCCGCCACCGTCGGCTCGATTTGGGACCATGTCACTGGTCAGGCGGCCCGGCCGACCAAATTGCTGGCTGCCGTCAATCTCGAGTACGCGGATTTGGATCAACGGGTCCGTGATGGCGACGAAGTCGCGTTTTTCCCGCCGGTCACGGGAGGCTGAGTTGTCGATTGAGCTACTCGGCGAGCCGTTTGATCCGTGGCGCCGGCTCTCCGATCGTGACCAGGAACTGCGGGAGGCTGACCGGGGCTGTGGTGCGTGTTCGTCGTTCGTGGGGATTATGCGGCCGAAAAATGACGGACTTGCGGTTCGCGAGATGATTTTGGAATATTATCCGAAAATGACACAGCGCCAGTTGTCGAATATCGTCGATGAAGCCTATGAGCGCTGGCCTATTGAGCATATCGATGTCGTCCACCGGGTTGGGGCTATTCGGCCGGGCGACACCATTGTCTTGGTCGGGGTTTGGTCAGCCCATCGTGGGCCGGCGATCAACGGTTGCCGCCATATACTGGAGCATTTGAAAAGGCAGGCGCCTTTTTGGAAAAAGGAAATACTCACCGACGGGTCGTCACGGTGGGTAACAGGCAACACCGACGTCATTTACGAACAATAAATCTTAAGGTAGCGGGAGTCGTTATCAACTCCACATACAACAAGGCCCGCAGGCGCGCGATTCGTTGTGGACTGTCGTTTCGGGCGAGTCTGTCATGGTGGGTCAGTCAGCTCACCGGGGAGTGGTCGTACCGATGGGCGCGACTCGGTTTCCTATTCTCCACAGCTAACACAGACTCCATCATACCAGGGCACTCCTTTCAACTGCCCGTGCGCGGTTCGGGGTGGCGGCTTGAGAAAAGGGTGACGCGATGCGCTTGAACCAGGGGGGGCTGGGTTACAAAATCGCGTTGATCGTCGGCGTATTGTTTCTCTTCGCGGTTGCTTTCGAGTTCTTCCTGATCCGCTTCGTGATGCTCGATCATTTCGCGGAGTTGGAGGCCACCGAGACGCGGGGCAGCGTTTCGCGCGCTCGATCCGAACTTATGGACGCGCGGGAGCAGCTGGGTTACCTGGCCGAGATTTGGGCGGCACGCGAGGCTGTCACCGCTTTTGTTCGGACTCGTGACAATGAATGGGTTGCGAAACGATTCGACGGCCGGGTTATGCGTGATACGCGCCTGAGTTTGATCGCCATTACTGATTCTACCGGTCGCATCCTGTTCGCTCGGGTATTTGACCTCGCGCAGGGAACACCGAAGCCGGTGACCAAAGGTCTTTTGGCGAGTTTGCGCGCCTTCGGCGAGTTCTATCAGCATGAATCTGTTACTCGTGAGTTTCTTCAGATCGGTCAGTCGCCTTGGATGCTCGCCTCGGCGCCAGTATTGACCGATCAGCGTGTCGGCGGCTATGTGTTGGTCGGGCGAGAATTAAACGCAGCGGGACTGAAAGAGACCATCCGGGATTTATCATCGCCGCTGGCCGTGGTTCCTATTGCCGAGACCGGCGCGTCCTTATCTGAAATGCTCACCGCGGTTCCAGTCGGCACGTTGCCCATTTGGCTGCAAGCGCTCGATGACGCCACCTTGAGTGCGGTGGCGCCCTTGGATCGTCCGCAGCGGGATACGGACTTGGTCCTGAAGACCGAATTGCCTCGCAACATCTATTCGCAGGGACGACGGACGCTGTATCGCTTGTTGGTTGTCGGTTGGACGTTGACCGCGCTGATGGCGATCATGTGGGCTTATGTGCTGAACCGTTTGGTGGTTTCCCGTATCGAGCGTCTGACCGACCAAGTCCGCCGGGTGGGGGCTGGCCGTCAGCGGCAAGTTCCCGAGCAAGCGACCCGTCAAGACGAGTTGGGCGAGCTTGCTCACAGTATTAATTCCACGGTTCGCCAGCTCAACGACATCGGTAAGGCCTTGCGGCAGAGCGAGGCGCATTTTCGCACCTTGGCCGAATCCATTAACGCATGCGTGGTTTTGCACCGCGAAGACATTCTCTATTGCAATCCGGCCGTGACGGAGATGCTGGGATACACCGTTTCCGAAATGGTCGGACAGCCAACCCTGCGTTTCGTGGCGCCCGATGATCGTGAACGGGAGCAGGAGCGTATGGCCCGGCGCTTCAGAAAAGATAGCCTGGAGCGGCACCATGAAGTTCGTCTTTTGACCAAATCCGGCGAGGAGCGCTGGTTCGAGCTGTCCTGCGACCTGATCCAGTACGAAGGTCGGGACACGATACTTAACACCGCATTCGACATCACCCATCGCAAGCTCGCGGAGGAACGACTGCAAGACGAGCGGGATCGGATCGAGGTGACCCTGGCGTCCATCGGCGACGGTGTCATCAGAACCGATTTAAATGGGGCTGTCGACTACGTGAATCCCGTGGCCGAGACATTGACAGGCTGGTCGTTCGAAGATGCCAAAGGTCGTGCTCTGAGTGACGTCTTGACACTCTTGGACGAAGAGACCCGGCGTCCGTTGTCGAGTCCGGCGCAGAACGGCTTGGTCGATTCCAGTGAGCCTGAACGTCAGGGGCAGCTGGTTTTGGTCTCCCGTGGCGGTGGCGCGGAGTTCAGCATCGAGATTACCAAATCCGCGATCTGCGATGACTCGGGCGACGTCAGCGGGATGGTCCTGGCCTTGCACGACGTGACACAGCTTCGCGGCTTGACCAAGCGCATGGCCTATGAGGCGACGCACGACGGCCTGACGGGGCTCGTGAACCGGCCGGAGTTCGAGGAACGTCTGGCCCAGACAGTGGAGGCGGCGGAGCGCGAATTCAGCCATCACGCCCTGTGTTACCTCGATCTGGACCAATTTAAGGTGGTCAACGATACCTGGGGTCACGTAGCGGGCGACGAACTTTTGCGTCAACTCGCATCGAAGTTGAAGGCCAGTATCCGACAAACTGACACCATCGCTCGTTTGGGCGGTGACGAGTTTGGTGTGCTATTCCGCGATTGTTCGCTGGAAACCGCTCAGCGTTTGGCTGAAAAGTTGCGGAACGAAGTGAAAAGTTTCCGCTTCACCTGGGGCGAGAGCGTGTTGGATAGCAGCGTCACCATCGGCTTGGTGCCCATCGATCAGGACAGCGCGAATGCCACTGAACTTCTGAGTTTGGCCGATGGCGCGTGTTATCTCGCCAAAGAACGTGGACGGGATCGTATTCACGTTACACAGCGAGGCGATATTGCGCTGCGCCGCCAGCAGGGGGAAATGCGCTGGCTGCAGCGTATTCAGCGGGCCTTGGAAGAGCAGCGTTTCGTGTTGTTCGCCCAGCGCATCATGCCCTTGGGGCGTGATGGTGAAGGCGTGCCAATCAAGGAAGTGTTGGTGCGGATGGTCGACGAGCAGGGCCGTAAGATTCTGCCGCAGCACTTTTTGCCCGCCGCGGAGCGTTATCGCTTGATGCCGGCTATCGATCGATGGGTTGTCGGGCAGGTCGTGCGCGCGATCCAGCGCGACGCCCAAAACGGCGATGAGGGCAGTGTGTACTCCATCAATTTGTCCGGGCAAACGGTCTGCGATGACGGCTTTCTCGAATACGTCGTCGGCTTGGTCAAAGAATCCGGAATCCGCCCGGAGCGGCTTTGGTTTGAATTGACCGAAACGGCGGTGATTTCCAACCTCGCGTTCGCCAAACGATTCATCGAAACCCTTCGGCACATGGGCTGTCGTTTCGCGTTGGACGACTTTGGCAGCGGTTTGAGTTCGTTTGCCTATCTCAAGACCCTGCCGATGGATTTCATCAAGATCGACGGCCACTTCGTGCAGTCTTTGTTCGCGGGCAAGGTTGATCGGGCTCTGGTGGGGACCATCCACGAGATGGGCAAGGTGATGGGGATGCGCACTATTGCGGAGTTCGTGGAGAGCGAACGTTTGCTGGATGCGCTGAGACGTATCGGCGTGGACTATGCGCAAGGCAACTTTATCGAAGAGGCGCGTCCGATGTACTCCGTTGCGATGAACGCGACCGAGCAAAGTTCACCGGAAGAGTCCTAGCGAGTGCCACCCTTGGCGTGATCGTGCAGTCGGGTTCCTAGGTGCGCGAAGCCAAAAGAGCCGTGAATGGGCGTCACTCACGGCTCTTCGCTGTGGATCATTAGTCGGCGTTAGCTGGCTTTTCTTTGAAAGCGTTCCATACTTTCCAGGACTGCTTGTTCGGCTGCGGCGCCGTCAAGCCAATCTTCGACCTTCACCCACTTGCCGGTTTCCAGATCCTTATAGTGCTCGAAAAAGTGAGCGATCTGTTTCAGCAGTATTGCCGGAAGGTCATTTAACGTTTTGACGTGCTCATAAAGCCCGCCGTCGATTTTGGGCGCCGGTACCGCCAGCACTTTGTGATCTTCTCCGGATTCGTCGGTCATGGCCAGAATGCCGATGGGCCGTGCTTTGATCACTGATCCGGGGATCAATGGCGCGGGTGTGACCACGAGTACGTCGACGGGGTCACCGTCCAACGCCAATGTCTGGGGGACGTAGCCATAGTTGCAGGGATAGTACATGGCGGTGTTCATGATTCGATCGACCATCAACGCGCCGCTGTCTTTGTCCACTTCGTATTTGACTGGTGCGCCGCCCATGGGTATTTCAATCACGACATTGACCGCTTTGGGGGCCTCTTTTCCCGGGGCAATCCGAGCAAGGTCCATTGAGCACTCCGTTAAAAGGTTGGATGGGTGGAGGTGTTTTGAGAGGTTAAGGGGCACATTATAGCCGCAGGTGCGTCCAAAACCAGTGTATGTTGCCCAATATCGGCTGGCTTTGGGACAACTTTTGCGTCAGTTAAGGGCTTTTTGTTCCGTTGACTTCTTGTTCAACCAAACGGTACGGTAGCGGTCTTTTTTAAACGCCTTTCCGGGATGAGCTTTTGAGACCGTCATAAACCGGCTGAGCCAAGCGGACAGGTCACGCATGGATGAGGATTGCCAATGAGAATCGTGCTCTTGGGTGCGCCCGGGTCCGGAAAGGGCACTCAGGCCAAACTACTGGTAGAAAAATATGGCATACCGCAGGTTTCCACGGGAGATTTGTTGCGTGCGGCGGTCGCGGCTGGAACGCCACTGGGTCAGCGTGCTAAAGCGGCAATGGATGCGGGCGAATTGGTGACGGACGAGGTAGTCCTCGGGATGATTCGGGAACGAGTCGGTGATGAGGACGCCACCAATGGATTCATCTTGGATGGGTTTCCCCGTAACTTGGTTCAGGCCGGCGCGCTAGACAACTTGCTTGCTGATTTGAAACAGCCCGTGGACAAGGCGGTTCACATCAAAGTGGCCTTCGATGAATTGCTCAAGCGCTTGACGGGCCGAAGAACTTGTCAATCCTGTGGGCAGATGTTCAACGTCTACACCTCGCCGCCTAAGGTCGAGGGTGTCTGCGACAAATGTGGCGGTCAGTTGCTTCAGCGCGACGACGATAACGAAGAAACTATTCGTCGCCGTCTGCAGGTCTACGAAGATCAAACCCAGCCTTTGATCGAGTTTTACGAAGATCAAGGCAAGCTGGTGACAGTGCCCGGCTTGGGAGAAATCGACGAGGTGTTTGCGCGCGTTGTTCAATCCTTGGATCGTTAATTGGAACCGGTCCCGGAGTCGGTTGGGGTTTGAGCCCCATCCGGCGCCAGGATCTGAAGTTCTTGGTCCTTGATGGCCAGTTGGCGCTGGCCGGCCAATGTTGCGGTCAGGATTTCTCCAACAGCCTTACTTCGCCAGCCCTGGAGCACGGGGATATCCCGCTGGCCGTCAACCAAGGCTTCGAGCTCGCGACGGGTCGCCAGCAGCGCCGGGCTGATATCCAGTTCCACACCTTTTTTCCGGACCACGGCCGAGAGGATATCCACCACCGATTGTTGGTCCTCGTCCAGCACTTTTCCCCGGTTCGGTACCTCAAGCGGCTTCTCAGCGCCTTCCGAGATCAGCTCGAGCAGCGTGCTGCCATAATCGCTCAGCAGTTTGGCCTGAATTCCGCGGATGCGGGTCATGTCGTCGATACCCTTCGGTAAACGCTGAGCCAAGTCCACTAAGCTTTCGTCTTTCACAATCCATTGTCGGGGTCGGTTGATGCGTTGGGCCAGCGACTCGCGCCACTCGGCCAGGGCACGCAGCGCCCCTAACTGCCGCGGTTTAAGCCGATGGCTGCGGCCGATGCGTTGCCATGCCTCAGCGGGTCGGGTTTGGTACCGATCCGGATCACTGAGAGCGGCAAAATCGGCCTTCAGCCAATCCATGCGTCCCCGCTCACGCAACTCCGAACTCAAGGTTTCGTACAACGGAACGAGATAGCGCACATCGTCTTCGGCATACGCGAGTTCTTCGGCGCTCAATGGCCGCCGGCACCAGTCACTGCGGGTGTGGTGCTTGGTAAGTTGAATTCCCAGCCGTTGTTCGACCAGGCGTCCGTAGCCCACCTGATGCCCATAACCGAGTAGGGCGGCGGCCAGTTGGGTGTCGAAAATCGGGCGGGGCATGTGCGCCGGCGCCAGCTGATGGAAAATCTCCATGTCCTGGGTGCCGGAGTGAAGGATCTTGACGATCCGCTCATCGGTGAACAACTCCAGTAAGGGTTCGAGCGTCGGTAGTGCCAGCGGGTCGATACAGGCCACGGCTTGGTCGGTGGCCGCCTGGATCAGGCACAGTTGCGGATAGTAGGTTTTTTCCCGGATGAATTCGGTATCCAGTGCCAGGCAGGCTCGGTCCTTGGCATGATCACACCATGCCTCGAGCGCCTCGGGATGCTGAATGAAATCGGAGTGGTCGTTCACGGGGGGTTCCAATTGGCGGAGCGGTGTACAAAAACTGCTATGATGCCACGATTCTGAATTGAGGATCTAAGACGACGTGCGAATCCACATTCTTGGAATCTGCGGCACCTTCATGGGAGGTGTTGCGGCGCTCGCCCAAGCCGCCGGTCATCGGGTCACCGGTTCGGATGAGCATGTTTACCCGCCGATGAGTGAGCAGCTTCGCTCCCTGGGGATCGAGTTGTACCAGGGCTATTTGCCGGAGCATCTGCAGCCGGAGCCGGATGTGGTGATCGTCGGTAACGTCATTTCACGTGGCAATCCGGCCTTGGAATATGCGTTGGATCGAGGCATGGACCTCATGTCCGGGCCGGAGTGGCTAGCCCGCCATGTTCTTCGCGATCGCTGGGTTCTGGCCGTTGCCGGTACGCATGGCAAGACCACCACCACCAGCCTGCTGACTCACATCCTCGACCGCGTGGGTTTATCCCCGGGGTTTTTGGTCGGCGGCGTGCCAACTGGCTTCGGCGTGTCTGCCCGCTTGGGTGAAGGCCCTTTTTTTGTCGTCGAGGCGGATGAGTACGACACGGCTTTTTTCGATAAGCGGGCGAAATTCGTTCACTACCGGCCGCGCACGCTGATCTTGAATAACTTGGAACACGATCACACTGATATCTATCCGGATTTGGATTCGCTTTATCGCCAGTTTCACCATGTGGTGCGCACGGTTCCGTCCTCCGGGCAGATTGTTGTCAACGGGCTGGATCGCCGGCTCGACCACGTATTGGAGATGGGGTGTTGGACCCCGGTTGTGCGTTTCGGCGCCGACGATAGTTGGCACGCTCAACTGATCGAGCGGGACGGATCCGCCTTTCGGGTGTGCGAGGCAGGCACGCCGGTGGGCGAAGTTCGCTGGGCGCTGTTTGGTCAGCATAACGTGGCCAACGCGTTGGCTGCGGTTCTGGCGGCGCGCCACGCCGGCGTACCGGTAGCGGAGGGCTGTCGGGCGCTATCGGATTTCAGCGGCGTTCGGCGACGTCTGGAGCACCGGGGCGAAGCCGGTGGGGTGGCGGTTTACGACGATTTTGCCCACCATCCCACGGCTATCGAATTGGGTATCGATGCTTTGAAACGTCGGGTGGGCAACCGCCGGGTTTTGGCGGTCTTGGAACTGCGATCGAACTCTATGCGCCTGGGTGCGCATCGGGATAGTTTGGCCCACTCGCTCCTCGGTGCCGATCACAGTTTCGTGGTTCCGGGCGCGGGAATCAGTTGGGATGTGGCCGCCACTTTGGCGCCGCTTGGTGCGCACGCGACGGTGTGTCCGGACGTCGACGCCACCATCTCGGCCGTATTGTCCAGCGCTCGGCCCAACGATCAAATTCTGGTGATGAGCAACGGGGGGTTCGGTGGGATTCATGAGCGGTTACTCGCCGAGCTGGCTGGTCGCGAGGCGGGTCAGTGAGTCGTCTCCCGATCGCGGTGGCCTGGACCGGTGCCTCGGGATCCGCCTACGGGCTGCGCTTGGTTGAGTGTTTGCTTAAGGCCGATGAGCAGGTCTATCTGATGGTTTCCAAGCCGGCCCTGTTGGTCTTGAACGAAGAGTGTGAGCCGCCCTTGCCGGGCCGTCGCGCCGAGATGCGGCGGGCCTTGTTGAGCCGATTCGGGGCGCGGGACGAGCAGTTGCAGGTTTACGGTCAGGATGAGTGGACCGCACCGGTAGCCAGCGGATCAGCGCTGTTGCGGGCGATGGTGGTCTGTCCGTGTAGTATGGCGACCTTATCGGCAATTGCCGTCGGATCCAGCCGCAGTTTGATTGAACGCGCCGCCGACGTGGTGTTGAAAGAGCAACGCAAGTTGATTCTGGTCCCCCGAGAGACCCCGTTTTCGGCTATCCATCTCGAGAACATGTTGGCGTTGGCCCGCATGGGGACTGTCATTTTGCCGGCGAATCCCGGTTTTTATCATCGCCCCACGCGAATCGAGGACCTGGTAGATTTCGTTGTCGCCCGGGTGCTCGATCAGTTGGGTGTGGCCAATGATCTGGCCACCCGTTGGGGCCGAAGTTCTGTGGGATAGCCCGACCGCGGTCCGCAGCGGTTTTGTCAGCAGGAGGGTTCATGACCAACGCGACCATACCCCTCTTTCCACTCAACACGGTTCTATTCCCCGGTGGTGAGTTGCCGCTGCGGATTTTCGAGCCACGCTATCTATCGATGGTGGCCCATTGTGTTAGGGAAGAGACCTGTTTCGGCATCGTGCTGATCGAATCAGGGCGAGAAGTCGGTGGTGAAGCCCGAACGCACGCCATCGGGACGCTGGCACGCATTGTCGACTGGTGTCCGTTGCCCGGAAACATGTTGGGCATTAGTGTGCGCGGGGAGCAACGATTCCGTATTCTGGCTCAACATGTCCAGCGCGATTATCTGCAAGTGGCGGAAGTGAGTGTACTATCGCCGGAACCGCAAGCGGTGGTTCCACCCGAGTACGAAGAGGTGATCGCTTATTTGGATCGATCGTCAGATGAGGGCGAGTTCGGCGCCAAGCGCTCGCACGATTCTGCCCGGGATGCCTCCTGGGTGGGTTTTCGGTTGGCGGAATACCTGGCTTTCTCGCCCTTGCAGCAGCAACTGATGCTGGAGCTTCGCGACCCCATCGATCGGCTTGAGCGGCTCATGCCGATTCTAAGCGCTCTGTTTCGGCAGAAACGATAAGCCGCTTAGGAGACCAGGGCCGCGAAGGTTTCGTCCGCGGCCAGTAAGGTGGCCGCCAGTTCCCCCTCCCCATGCATCGCCGAGACGAATCCCGCCTCGAACGCCGACGGCGCGAGGTAAACACCGCGCTCTAACATCCCGTGGAAGAAGCGACGAAAACGTGCTTGATCGGCCGCGACAACTTGCTCGTAGTAGTGAATGGCCTCATCTGCGGTGAAAAACAGCCCGAACATACCGCCGACGTGGGTCGTGGCAAGTGGTATGCCGTGGGCTTCAGCACGCTCTTTTAGGCCGTCGGCCAAGCGCCCGGTGACGTTGTCCAGACGGGTAAAAAACGCCGGATCGGAGATGATGTTCAGCGTGGTCAGCCCGGCGGTCATGGCCAGGGGGTTGCCCGACAGCGTGCCGGCTTGATAGACGGGGCCGGTCGGTGCCAGTTGATCCATAATCTCGGCCCTTCCGCCAAAGGCACCGACCGGCATTCCGCCACCGATGACTTTTCCCAGCGTGGTCAAGTCCGGCGTCACCTTGTAGTGGGCCTGCGCACCGCCCAGTGCGACCCGAAAGCCGGTCATGACTTCATCGAAAATCAGCACGCTGCCGAATTGATCGCACTGTTCCCGTAGGCATTCGAGAAACCCGGCCGCCGGCGGTATGCAATTCATGTTGCCGGCCACCGGCTCGACGATCACGCAGGCAATGTGTTCGCCCCATTGGGCGAAGCACTGCCGAACCGCTTCGATATCGTTGAAACGCAGTGTCAGCGTGTGTTCCGCCAAGTCTTTGGGTACGCCGGCCGAGGTCGGTACGCCGAGGGTCAGTGCTCCGGAGCCGGCTTTGACCAGCAGGCTGTCTGCGTGGCCGTGGTAGCAGCCTTCGAACTTGACGATCTTGTCCCGTCCGGTGAATCCGCGCGCCAGGCGAATGGCGCTCATCGTGGCCTCGGTTCCGGAGTTGACGAACCGAACTCTTTGGATCGATGGAACCAGCTGGCAGACCTTGCGCGCCATCTGAGTTTCGAGCCCGGTGGGCGCGCCGAAACTTAGGCCGCGGGCGGTGGCCTGTTGAACGGCGGTGACCACTTCCGGGTGAGCATGGCCGAGGATCATCGGCCCCCAGGAGCCGACGTAATCGATATAGCGCTTGCCCTCGACGTCGAACACGTACGGGCCCTGCGCATGATCGACGAAAACCGGGGTGCCGCCGACGCCGTTGAACGCGCGAACCGGAGAGTTGACACCTCCGGGCAGGTAGCGTTGTGCTTCTTCGAACATCGCTTTTGAATTGGGCATTTTCGTTTCCTTTTCTCTGGCGGCGCCGGACCGGCGAGTCCATCGAACAAATTCTCTACCGGAAGACCATGCATCCGTGGAATCACGGTTGTTGATGATTTTCGCCGCGTTGGCGATGGGTCAACTCAATCGCTCTCACCGGTCGTGGTGAACTGCGCTGTGTAACGTTGCGCTGTGGCCACCGGGTCGCCGGCGGCCAGACCCCCGATGACGGCCACCATATCCGCGCCGGCGGCGATCAATGTGGCCGTATTCTCCGGCGTAATGCCACCGATTGCCACAATCGGGACGTTCAGCCGCTCTCGTGCGCGGCGCAGCAACTCAAGTGGTGCCGGTACCGCTTGGGGCTTGGTCATGGACGGGAAAAAGCGTCCGAATGCGACATAGTCGGCACCCGCGAGGACGGCCGACTCGGCGCGCTCCAGGCTGTCGTAACACGACACCCCGATGAGTGCATCGTCGCCCAACTGATGCCGTGCCCACACAAGGTCGGCATCGTCCCGGCCCAGGTGGACGCCCCCGGCCCGCGTAACAGCGGCCAATGCCACATCGTCGTTCACGATCACCCGAACCTGCCACGGCCGACACAGTTCGAGCAGCTGTTCGACCTCCCGTCGGCGGCGCATCTCTCCCGGGTTCTTGTCCCGGTACTGTACTAGCGTGGTGCCGCCGGCGAGATAGCCCGCAACCCGTGCTTCCAGCGCGGTGGATTGTCCGTCGGTAATGGCATATAGGCCGCGAAGCCGCCGATGAGCTGGCGATGCCATTAGCGTCGGTCGGCAGCCCAAAACAGTCGATTGGGAATCGAGTGTCCATGCCCCGGTCGATAACCGGTTTTCAACGCGTCCCAGACATAGAGCTGCGCTTGGTGGACGGCGGCGGGTGTGGTGTGTCCCTGCGCCAAGAGTCCCGCCACAGCGCTGGCGAGGGTGCATCCGGAACCATGAAACTCACCGCTCAGGCGGGGCCAGCGATCGACCCGTTCGGTCTGATCGGGTCCAAACAGATAGTTCACCACGTCCGGTCCGGGTTCATCGCCCCCGGTAATCAACGCATACTCGGCGCCAGTGGCCAGCAGGGCCCGGCCGCATTGAGCGAGATCGTCACGGTTGTCGGTCAAGGCGCGCGCCTCGACCACGTTGGGTGTGACCACCGTCGCTAGGGGAATTAAAGCCTCACGCAGTACGGGCATCACATCCGTATCGGCCAATTGTGCACCCCCGGTGGCGATCAGCACCGGATCGAGCACCAGCGGAATATCGCCATGCCGCGCCAACAGTTTGGCGATAGCCCGGGCGATATCGGCGCTGCCCAAAAGACCGATCTTGACGGCGCTGAAGGGGATGTCAGCCAACACGGCTTCGGCTTGTGCGATCACTTGTTCCACCGGCAAGGGGTAGACCGCGTGAGCGTTGACGGTGTCTTGCGCGGTAATGGTGGTGACGACAGTGGCCGGATGGCAGCCCATACTGACAATCGCCTCGATATCCGCTTGAATACCCGCGCCACCGCTGGGATCGTGGCCCGCGATGACCAGGACAGCTGGGTTGGGGTCGGCCGTATTCATTGTCTTGGAATTTTAGCATTGTTCGCTCTGTCCGGCTTCGGCTGCGAAGGTGCCTGTGCGAGAATGACTGCCTTTGTTTGCGGGGCCTGTGCCACATCCTGCCGGCAAGTGCCTGATGCACGGGTTCGATTTTGAGGAGCGCATGTTTTAGCAATGAGCAAAGGGGAATTTCGCACGTATATGTGTGTGATCTGCGGTTTTGTCTACGACGAAGCCCAAGGCGATCCCGAGAGCGGATTGCCACCGGGAACCCGCTGGGAAGACGTACCGGTGACCTGGACCTGCCCGGATTGTGGGGCGACCAAAGACGAATTCGAGATGATCGAAATTTAAGTTCCACGGCGTAGCGCGTAAAACCGCGGGCGAGACGCCTGAAACCAAGGAGTGTATGCGTGTGCGGGAGTTGGTTGTCGGCGGTGTCCGCTCAGGCAAGAGCCGGCACGGCGAAGCCCGTGCCCGGAGCGCCGGTGGTCGGGTGACCTATATTGCCACCGCCACTGCGGGAGATGCCGAAATGGCGGCGCGCATTGCGATGCACCGCCAGCAAAGGCCCGATGCCTGGCATTTGGTGGAAGAGCCTTTGGCGCTGGGTGAGGTGTTGGCGCAACGCGCCGGTGAGTCGGAGGTGTTGCTGGTGGATTGCCTGGCACTTTGGGTTTCCAATTTACTCCATGCCGGGGAAGCGCAATGGATGGACGAGCGCGCCCGGCTGCTCGAGGTGCTCCCCGTTCTGCCCGGACGCATCATTTTGATTAGCAACGAGGTGGGGATGGGCATCGTGCCTGCCAATGCTCTGGCCCGCCGATTTGCCGACGAGTTGGGCTGGTTGAACCAAGCGGTTGCGGCGCTGTGCGAGCGGGTGACGATGATGGCCGCCGGACTGCCCTTGGTGGTCAAATCCGAGGCGTCCGGCCTATGAGTTGGTGGATTCAGCCGCCGCCAGAGCCCGATCAGGCCATCGCCGGGGCCGCGACCCATCGCCAGCGTGTGCTCACCAAACCGCCCGGCGCCCTGGGTCGATTGGAAACGCTGGCCATCCGTCTGGCGGCGCAGCAGGCCCGGCCGAATCCTATGGTGGACCGGGTATTTGTCGCGGTTTTCGCCGCCGACCACGGCGTGGTCGCGCGCGGCGTCTCGGTCTTTCCCCAGGCGGTCACGGTTCAGATGCTGCGCAATTTCGTACAAGGCGGCGCCGCCATCAGCGTGCTGGCTCGCCAGTGGGATGCGAGCTTGGAGGTGGTCGATGTCGGCACCTGCGCGGCTGAACCGGTGTCCGGCGTTATCGATGCCCGTATCGCATCCGGCACCGCGGATTTCGTCATTGCACCAGCGATGTCGTCCCATCAATGTGAGCAGGCGCTGGGTGCGGGCCGGGCATCGGTCGATCGAGCTGTCCGGGACGGCGCTCGGCTGTATATCGGCGGAGAGATGGGGATCGGCAATACCACGGTCGCCAGCGCCTTGGCCTGCGCCTTGATGGGCGAAAGCCCCCAGGGGATTGTGGGGCCGGGGACCGGTCTGGATGCCGATGGCGTGGCCCGCAAGGCGGCCGTGGTGGCACAGGCTTTGCGGCGGCATCAGGCGGTTGCAGGCCGTCCGTTGTCGGTGTTGGCTAGCCTGGGCGGGTTTGAGATCGCAGCGTTGACCGGCGCCTTTATTGCTGCGGCGCAAGAGCGTTTGCCAGTCTTGGTGGACGGCTTTATCGCTTCGGTGGCGGCGCTGGCGGCGGTAAAAATACAACCGGGCGTTGGCTCGTGGCTGCATTTTGCGCACCGATCCGCCGAGCCGGGACACCAAACTATACTGGAAGCGCTGGAGGCCGAACCGCTTTTGGATCTCGGCATGCGTCTGGGCGAGGGCAGTGGTGCGGCCGTTGCGATCCCTTTGCTGCGGGCCGCTTGTGCACTCCATAACAAGATGGCGACCTTCGAAGAAGCAAGCGTTGCCGACGGGGGATAAGATGGAAAATTCGATCCTGGTGGATCTGCTGCGCCATGGCGAAGCGGCTGGCGGTGCTCTGTACCGTGGCCGGCAGGACGATCCTTTGAGCCCGAACGGATGGCAGCAGATGCGCGAAGCGGTGACGGGGGGCGGTCCCTGGCAAGCTATCATCAGCTCCGATCTTCGACGTTGCGCCGATTTTGCCTTGGAACTGTCGGATCAGTTGAGTGTTCCACTTTACTCCGAGCCGCACTGGCGGGAGTTGGATTTCGGGCGATGGGAAGGGCGAACGGCGGAGGATATTCTGGCGGAGGATGCGGAGGCGCTGGGCGCGTTCTGGCGCGATCCGGTCTCGACCCATCCGCCGGGTGGCGAGCGGTTGAGCGTGTTCGCCGAGCGGGTCCTAAGCGCGTGGGATCGATGGCTGCCGGAGATGAGCGGCGGCCGCTGGCTGTTGGTGGTCCACGGTGGTGTCATCCGGGTGTTGCTGGCCCATGTTCTGGGGATGTCACTTTCGAATTTGTTGCGGATTGAGGTTCCCTACGCCTGCCGATCCACCCTTTTGATTCCGACCGCCGGCGAAGGGATGGAATCTCGGCTGTTGTCCCATGGCGCGTAGCACGCGCGCGCTGCTGCTTGCCATTGGATTTCTTACCCGTTTGCCTTCTCCGGCGGTCCGCGAACCTCAATCGGCCGAGTTCGGTTTGGCCGTAGCTTTTTATCCGGCGGTGGGGCTGCTCATCGGTTTGCTGCTGGGCTCGGTGGCGATGGCGGGAAGCGCGCTGTGGCTGGCTGGCCTGATCACGGCGGCGCTTGTGGTGGCTGGTTGGGTTGCGGTGACCGGCGCTTTGCATTTGGACGGCGTGGCCGACACCGCTGATGGCTGGTTAGGCGGTCAGGGCGATCGCGAAAAGACCCTCGCTATCATGCGCGACTCCCGTTCCGGTGCGGCCGCTGTGGTGGCGGTCAGCACGCTGCTGCTGCTCAAGTTCGCTGCCGTTGCCTCCCTGATCGACCTCGGAGTTTCTCTTTGGAAACCGTTGTTGGCCGCTACCGTGGCCGGTCGGATGGCCCTGACAGCGCTACTGCTCACCACCCGTTACGCCCGGTCCACGGGCTTGGGTTCCGTTTTTTCCGACCAGCTGCCAAGGGGGATCGCTTGGTTGTCGGTGGCGGTGAGCGGCGTGTTTTTGCTGGTGCTCTGTGGGTGGCTTGGCGCAGGGGTGTTGCTGCTGGCCGCCGGTGGCGTTTTTGTGTTCTGGCGTGGCTGGATGTGCCGCCGGTTGGGCGGCTTCACCGGCGATACTGCTGGCGCCATGACGGAGCTGATTGAGCTGACCACATTGCTGGCCTGGGCGGCATCGGTTGCCTGAACGCTAAGGGTTGCAGTGATGCGATTCCGGCAATTCCAGAATTCGTTCGAGGTCCAGATGGGACTCTACCGTGTCGGCCAGGCGTTCCAGTTGTGCTTCGCGCTGAGCTGCGTAGTCTTCGGTGGGAGCGTCACTGGCCTGCCAGCCGCAACGGGCCAGGATGGCCGTCAACGTCGGGTCCTGGTCGAACAGGCCGTGGACGTAGGTACCCATGAGCTGGCCGTCTTCGGAGACCGCGCCGTCTGCAAGCCCATCCAGCCACCCAAACGGGCGTTCCAATGCCTTCCCGGTAGACACCCCGTGGTGGATTTCGTAGCCGCGTAGCGGCGCGTTGGAAAAAGCCAGTCGGCCGGTGACTTGTTTTAGAATCTTCTGCGGGGCGAGCCGCGTTTCCATGTCGAGATATCCCAGGCCGGGTTGCGAGCCCTTTGCGCCTTCGATGCCGCGCGGGTCGTGAATTTGTCGGCCCAGCATTTGAAAGCCGCCACAGATTCCCAAAACGTGGCCGCCGTAGCGAAGGTGGCGCCGAATGGCGTTTTCCCAGTTTTGCCGGCGCAACCAGTCCAGATCACCCGGGACATTTTTGCTGCCCGGCAGGATCACCAAGTCAGCCGCGGGTATGGTTTGATTGGGGCCGACGAAGCGCAGATCTACATCCGCACGTGCCCGCAGCGGGTCGAAGTCGGTGTGATTGCTGATGTGGGGCAGGGCGGGGACGATGATGCGAAACCGGTCGGCTCCTCCCTCCTTTTGATGGGTGGCAATGGCGTCCTCGCTATCGAGCATCAAACCGTGCAGGTAGGGCAGGACGCCGAACACGGGTCGTTGGCTGTAGGTCTCCAACCATTCGATCCCGGGCTTCAATAAATCCAGGTCGCCGCGAAAACGGTTGATCACAAATCCGCGCACCCGCGCCTGTTCGCTGGGGGAGAGCAGCTCCAGGGTGCCGATCAGGTGGGCGAAGACGCCGCCACGGTCGATGTCCGCGACCAGTATGACCGGGCAATCCACGGCCTCGGCAAAACCCATGTTGGCGATGTCGTTCTGTCGCAGGTTGATTTCGGCCGGACTGCCCGCGCCTTCCACCAGGATGAACTGGTGGGTGTTCGCGAGTCGCCGGTGGGCTCCGAGCACGATCTCCATTGCGCGCGACTTGTATTCCTGGTAACTCTTCGCCAGCATCGTTCCCACCGCTTGGCCCAGCACGATGACCTGGGCGCCGCAATCACTGTGGGGTTTGAGTAAGATCGGGTTCATATCGCGGTGAGCGGCAAGGCCGCAGGCTTGGGCTTGCAGGGCCTGGGCCCGGCCGATCTCGTCGCCTTCGGCGGTCACCGCGCTGTTCAGCGCCATGTTTTGCGGCTTGAACGGGGCGACATCGATGCCCCGGCGATAGAGGGCACGGCCCAGGGCCGACACCAGCGTGCTTTTGCCGGCGTCGGAGGTCGTCCCCTGAATCATGAGTGTGTCAGCAGGCATGGGGGTATTGTGACACCTCCAGTCGCCCGATCGGTATTCGAAGTGCGAGGCCCGCAACGGGTGAAAGGAAGTGAAATGCAGGACGTCTTGCTGAATCGCGTGATGGCTTTGGTAAATGACGTGCATCCCATGGTTGCCATCTGTGCCGCGGCGCTGCTGATTGACTGGCTGTTCGGTGAGCCTCGATTCGCTCATCCGCTGGTGGGATTCGGGCGCATGGCCACCCGGGTCGAAGGCCGCTTGAACGATCTATCCTGGTCGTCGCCCTTGCTGCGACGTTTTTACGGACTGTTGGCCGTCTTCTCGCTTGTGGCACCCCCAGTTCTATTGGCGTTTCTGCTAGATGGCTTCTGGTGGGCTCAGTTGGCCGGTTTAAGCTTGGCGCTGGGGGCGCACAGTTTGGTCTCGCACGCCCGGGCAGTGTCTTGGCCCTTGTCCTTGGGGAATGTCCGAATGGCGCGGACAGAAGTGGCCCGGATGGTCAGCCGCGATACCCGGGAGATGGATCAAACGGACGTCTCTCGGGCCGCAATCGAGTCGGTCTTGGAAAATGGCAACGATGCGATTTTCGCTACTCTGTTCTGGTTTGTTGTAGCAGGCCTGCCCGGCGTGGTGCTGCACCGGCTGGTTAACACTTTGGATGCCATGTGGGGATATCGCACGCCGCGATTCAGACATTTTGGCTGGGCCGCGGCGAGGCTGGACGACCTGTTGAACTTGGTCCCGGCGCGCTTGACGGCCTTGAGTTACGCTCTGATGGGGCGTCACCCCGTGATCGCCGTGCGGGAATGGCGGGAGAAAGGGCATTTGTGGGCCAGTCCCAACGCCGGGCCGGTGTTGGCAGCCGGGGCTGGCGCGATGGGGCGACAACTGGGTGGTACGGCCCGTTACGGTGGCTTGACACGCGCCCGGCCGGTGGTGGGGCCGCAAGTGCTGCCGGGTCACCGCGATATTGAACGCGCGTGTCAGCTGGTTCTGCGAAGCGTTTTGTTCTGGTTGCTGGCGATTCTGGTGGGAGCATATGCCCTTGCCTGAGCACGGTGGCCAACTCCGGGCAGCCGTTCAGGCGTTTAATCGGCCGATCGAACAGTGGCTGGATTTGTCCACGGCGATCAATCCGCTTGCCTGGCCAATTCCACCGCTACCGGCCAGTTGTTGGCAGCGCTTGCCGGAACCGGACGACGGCTTAATGGAAGCCGCCACCGCCTACTACGGCACGCGCAATTTGGTCGCCTGCGCTGGCTCTCAGCAAGCGATCCAGATCCTGCCGGAATTGCGCCCGCGCGGCACGGTGGCCGTCCTTGCTCCCACATACAATGAACATGCGCATTGCTGGCAGCAGACCGGACATGCAGTCTCGGAAATCGAATTGAAACAGGCCGATGCGGTCGTGGACGCGGTTGATGTGCTTGTCTGCGTTAATCCGAATAATCCTACCGGTGTCTTGGTTCCGCGCGCTCGCCTAAACGATTGGTGGTCCCGGCTTCAAAAGCGAGGTGGTTGGTTGGTGGTGGACGAGGCGTTTGCCGATGCGGATTCGACCCAATCGCTGATCAGCGAGGCGGGACTGCCCGGTTTGGTGGTGTTGCGGTCCGTGGGTAAGTTTTTCGGTTTGGCCGGTGCACGGGTGGGATTTCTCGCTGCCTGGGCTGAGCTGGCGGCGGCGTTTCGGGCGCGCGTGGGCCCGTGGCCTGTGGCACATCCATCCCGTGAGATCGTGTGGCAGGCATTGCTGGATGTTGAGTGGCAGGCTCAAGCCCGGTCACGCCTTTTCCAAGACAGTCGAAAACTGGCCGAGTTGTTGGCCGGTTGCGGTCTGCCGCCCGCGGGCGGAACCGTGCTTTTTCAATGGTGCCCCAACGCGGCGGCTGGTAGCTGGTACCGGGCCTTGGCCCAACGCGGCGTCTTGGTGCGTCTGTTCGAACACCCCAAAGCACTGCGTTTTGCCTTGCCGGGCACACCGACCAGCTGGCGTCGTTTGGCGCAGGCCTTGGAAGAAGTGGCCGCAGTGTGCCCCACATGAACCGATGGATTCTGGGTTGGCTCGGGTTATGGGTGCTTGTTTGGAGCGGGATGGCCAGCGCCCAAATCACCGTTCGGGATGACTTGGGTTTTGCCGTGGAGTTGGATCGGCCGGCTCAGCGGATTGTGAGTCTGGCACCGCATGTGACCGAGCTGTTGT
>JAXHTV010000013.1 GCA_034189865.1 Pseudomonadota bacterium
CCAATTGGACGCCCTTGAGCGGCGAGCACTGGCACAGTTGGATGGCGTGATTTGCACCAGTGAATCCACCCGCCAGGCGTTGGTGGGCCGGGGCTACGATGGTGCTCGTGTCCGGGTGGTGAGCCCGGGAACCCGCCGTGCCGCCTGCCCGCCACGGCGTCCTCGCTCATCGACGCCGGCCTTGCTGTGCGTGGCCACCATCACGCCGCGTAAAGGGCATCCCGAGCTGTTGAGGGCCTTGGTCGGATTGCGTCATCGTCGTTGGCGACTGGAGTGTTTGGGTAGCGTGCATCGGGATGCCGAGCAAACCCGGCGGGTGCGGGCGATCATTCGGAGGCAGCGTCTTGGATCAAGGGTTCGGCTGCGAGGCGAGTGTGACGAGCGTACGCTGGAGCGTGCTTACCGCCGGGCCAGCGTATTCGTATTGCCTTCCCACCACGAGGGCTACGGCATGGCCTTGGCGGAAGCGTTGATCCATGGGCTTCCGGTGGTTAGCACCACCGCCGGCGCCATACCCGATACCGTGCCGCGCGGCGCTGGGTGGTTGGTACCGCCGGGCGATACCCGAGCCCTGCGGCGGGCCATCGCTGCGGTGCTTTGCCAACCCCGCCGGGGGCGCCAGATGGCGCAGGCGGCCCGCCGTGCCGGACGGCAGCTGCGTAGCTGGTCCCAGGCTCGCTACGAATTCGACCGGGCCCTGACCGAGCTGGCAGGATTGAGGTAAGCCATGTCATCGACCGACGCCCATTTCGATTCGGACTGGCTGGCCCTCCGGGAACGGGCCGACGCCACCGCCCGCAGCCGGCACTTTCAGCAGCGATTGGCGGAACATCTCACCGCCGGCGGTACGGTGTTGGAGTTCGCCGGCGGCACCGGTTCTCTGCTTAGAGCCTTGGTGCCCCGTTTGACCGGTGAGATCTCTTGGCGACTTTTGGATCACGACGTCGCCTTATTGCAGCGTGCGCGCGATACGTTATTTGCCTGGGCCTCGGCCGCCGGATGCCGCGCTCGCCACGTGGGGCCGGCGTTAGAGTTGAAAACACCGGACGCCACGCTGCGAATCACTTTTGAACAGCATGACTTGACCCGTTTGCCGACCACGTTCTACGGTGATGCTATCGTGGCCTCGGCCTGGTGCGATTTGGTCTCGGCTGATTGGATCGAAAATTTTGCCCAGTGGTGCCGGCGCTGGCGCGTCCCGATGGTCTATCTGGCCATGACGGTGGACGGTTCGATCGATTTTTCCCCGTCCGATGAGCTGGATGAGGCTGTGAGCTCGGCCTTCCAAGCCCATATGCAAAAGGACAAGGGCTTCGGTCCCGCGATCGGGGGTGATGGCCACCGTTTGTTGTCCCGCGCATTGAACGAGTGCGGTTATCGCATCGCATCGGAATCCACGCCTTGGCAGTTGGATGGCATGGGCAACCGCTTGCTTGCCGAGTGGGTATGTGGGGTCGCCGCAGCCGCCGCGGAGCAGGAGACTGCGCATGCCAGTGGAATCGCAGAGCACTGGCTACCGCTGCGGTTGCAGGAGGCTGCCGCCGGTCGACTGCGTGTTCGGGTGGGCCATTTCGATCTTTTGGCTCTTCGCCGGCCGGACGATCCATGACCGATGCACTCGGGTCCGCCGCGAGGCGAAGCTTTCCCGCCCTTTGGTTGGTGACGGTGCTGGAACTCGCCTTGACCGGTTTGGTGCTCACCTGGTTGTTGTGGTTTTTGGTTCAGGACGGCGTTCTTTTAAAAGGCTCTGCCCGTTGGTCGCTGGTGGCGTACTGGGCGGTTGCGGGGATTGTGCTTATGGGTATACCGGCCCACCGTCCCCATGATCGCTTCGGCTGGGGGAACCGGATCACCCTGCTTCGGGCCGTCTTGCTGTGCCTAATCGCCGGTGCTGCCTTTTTGCCCCGATCCGGCAGTTGGTGGCTAGTGCTGGGCAGCACGCTTTTTTTGGTGCTGGACGGGTTCGATGGCTACGCGGCCCGTCGCAGTGGCACCACCTCCCGTTTTGGCGCGCGGTTCGACATGGAAATGGATGCGCTCTTTGCCCTCGTAGCGGGTTTTCTCATCTGGCGTATGGACAAGACGGGCGCCTGGATTTTGCTATCCGGCTTTTTGCGCTACGGCTTTGTCGCATTCGGCTATGTGCTACCCCGCTTGCGTCGGCCGTTGCCCCCCAGCCGATTCCGCGGCACCTTGGCGATGATCAACGCGGGCATATTGACCGGCTGCATGGCACCGATCATCGGTCCTTTGGTGGCCACCGTGGCGGCGCTGATCGGCCTGGTTTTGGTTGTCTGTTCTTTTGCCCGTGATACGTATGGGTTGCTCACCAGGCCGCTAGCCACTGCACCGTCAGGGGCAACAGGGAGGCTGTGACAATGCCGGTCATTCCCAGGCCCAAGGCGGCGAAAGCCCCCGCCGTGGGGCCCCATTCGAAAGCCTTCACGGTCCCGAATCCGTGGGCGCTCACGCCCAGCGCAAAACCCTGAGCGGCCGGGTCGCGGATGCCCAACCATCGGTAAAGGCCCGGTGCCAGCAGGCAGCCGAACACGCCGGTTAAAAGCACCATCGCCGCGGCCAGCGACGGCAAACCGCCAATCTGCTCGGCGAGTTCGATAGCGATGGGCGTGGTGACTGACTTGGGTGCCATGGACCGCAAGGTGTCGCTATCCCCACCCAGCAAGTGGGCGATCAACACCGCCGATACCGGTGCGGTGATGGCGCCGGCGAGCAGGCCCAACACAATGGGTTTGGCCCGCTGGCGCACCAGCGTGAAGTTTTGATACAAAGGGACACCCAAAGCCACCGTGGCCGGGCCCAGCAGGAAATGCAGCGCATAGGCGCCCGAGAAATACGTTTCGTAAGGGACATCGAGCACAGTGAGCAAACTGATCAGCAGTGCGATGGCGACAATGGCCGGGTGCAGGATGGGATTGCGGCCACTGGCCTGGTAGCCCCAAAGGCCGATGCGGTAGGCCGTGAGGGTCAGTAACAGACCCAGCAGCGTTCGCGTATCGGCACGCTCCCAGAGAATTTGCCACGCCACCATCACGGTTCACCGCCCGTCTCGGCAACGCCGAGACGGGACATCAGATAGCCGGTGACAATTAGCGTGACCGCGGTGCTGACAAACAGCCCGGCGATGATGGCGAACCACTGTTGGCCCAAGCGTTCGTATTGAGTCATCAGACCCACGCCCGTGGGCACGAATAGCAGGCCCATATGGCGTTGAACCCAAGTGCTCAAACGCAATAGTTCTTGGCCGGGGTTGTCCCGAATCCACAGCCAGAAAAACAGCAACATCATACCTGCCACTGGGCCGGGCAGGGGCAGGCCGAGCCCGCGCACCAGTACTTCCCCGGCCAGCTGGAACGCCAACAGGCCAATCAACTGATTCAGCATAGCCATTCCAGATCCGCTCCGGCGATGGAAAACACCGGCACAAATTACCAGATGGTGGGGATTAGTCCACCGGCATCGACCGTCACGGGCCCGTTTTTCTTCAGGCATCTGTTGGACAAGACGCTTGAACGGTAACAAGCTGGCGGTGAGCGATAGCGCGCCATTCGCTACACTCACTTTCCCAAACCGGGAACCCGCGATTTGCCGAGCCCTCGGAGGGCGAGATGGACAAGTACATTGTCACAAGAAAAGAGATTGAGCAGTACGAAGGGATCAATAAGACCCACTTCCTTAATGACAACGCGCAGCGCGTGAACAAGTCGCTGGGCGACCTCACCGGTCTAACCGGCCTCGGATTCCACATCATCGAGGTTCAGCCGGGCCATGAGTCCACGGAGTTCCACAAGCACTACTACGAAGATGAGTGCGTCTACGTGCTCGAAGGTCAGGCCGAGGCCGTGATCGGCGATCAGTCCTACCCGGTGAGCACCGGCGACTTTATCGGTTACCGAGCCGGTGGAGAAGCGCACACTTTGAGAAACACCGGTGATTCGCTGTTGAAGTGCATCGTGGTGGGACAGCGCCTGGACCACGATGTGGGTGACTATCCCCGGCTCGGAAAACGCTTGTATCGCCAGAAGGGTTTGCCGTGGAACCTGGTGGACATAGGCGATATCGATGAGCCAACGGCCGGCAACGTGCGCTGAACAATAAGCGTCACATCGGAAACCCCGGCTGTGATTTCTGCGCCGGGTGTTGGGAAAGGCGTTGGTGGGCAGAATCATAAAAAAAAGCGTGGCCCAATCCATTTTTTAAGCTTGACCGCTCCTCCCCCATCAGCCTGCCCGAAATCGTGCGTTAGGTCAGACCCACGCTTCGCCTCCGGGCGCTCGTTCATTCACCGGACTGTTTCGGCTGACAGCGCGCTCCGAACCCGATTTCCTGAAGATTGGCGCCTCCTGTGTTTGACCTGTTGAAAGGGAAATGAGAATCATTTACGATTAGCTCCCATTCTCATCAAGGGCTGATGCCAGGGAGCTGCGATGTTGTTGGGATCTTCGCTCACGGACCTTGACGCCTCCGACTCTTCCGGAAGTGATGCTTATCCGGATGCCACCCATGGCTTGTTAAACACCGACCATACAGCGGCATTCGAACAGGCAGTCGCGTGCGCGGCAAGTTTGCTTTCCGGCCGCCTGAAAAGCGTGGAGCAGCCATTTTCCGGGATCTTGCCGGCCGAGCTCGCCGAGTACTTTAACGCTGTCGACCTGGATGAACCCTTGCATTCGTTCAACGAGTCCTTGAACGAGCTGCAGTCGCTCTATCTCAACGATGCGGTGTATTTTCACCATCCGCGTTACATGGCGCACCTCAACTGCCCGATCGCCTACCCGGCGGTGGCGGCGGAGCTCATCACCGCGGCGGTTAACTCGTCGGTCGATACCTGGGATCAGAGCGCTGGGGCCACGCTGATCGAGCAGCATCTCATCGATTGGACCGCGCGGCGGATCGGCTTTGCTGGTGAACGGGCGGACGGGGTATTCACCAGCGGCGGGACGCAGTCCAATCTGATGGCTCTGCTGTTGGCACGCGACAATTACTGCTTGGTGCAGCTCAACGGCTACAGCATCCAACGGCAAGGCCTGCCAACCGAGGCGGCGGGCTTTCGGATTCTGGCCTCCCGAATTGCCCATTTCAGCCTGCAAAAGGCAGCTGCCATTCTCGGCCTTGGGGCGGATGCCATCGTGCCGGTGGATTGCGATGCCGACTACCGCATGTCGCCGGTGGCGCTGAAGATGGCCATCGAGCAATGCCGTCGGGGCGGTCACACGCCGATTGCGGTCGTGGCAACGCTCGGCTCGACGGACTTCGGGAGTATCGACCCTATCGTCGAGTTGGCACCCATCTGCCGGCAAGCAGGCCTTTGGCTTCATGCCGATGCGGCCTACGGTTGCGGGCTGCTGGTCTCACGTAAAGCCCGTGAGCTGCTGGCCGGCATCGAGCAGGCGGATTCGGTCACGGTGGATTTCCACAAGTCTTTCCTGCAGCCGGTGAGCTGCAGTGCATTCATGGTAAGAGAACGCGCTCACCTAGCCTGCCTGACCTACCACGCCGACTACCTCAATCCGCTCAGCCAGACGCAAGAGAAGACGCCGAACCTGGTCTGCAAGAGCCTTCAGACCACGCGCCGCTTCGATGCGCTGAAGTTGTGGATGACCTTGCGGGTGCTGGGGCCGGACAAGCTGGGCGAGGCGTTCGAGCACGTCATGGCGCTGGCCCAGGCAGCGTACGACCTGTTGGCGCAGGATTCGGATTTCGAGGTCCTGCATCGGCCTGCACTGAGCACCCTGGTCTTCCGTTACCGGCCGGCAGGCGTAACCGATTCCGAGCAGCTGGACCAACTCAACACCGCGATTCGCAAAGCGTTGATGCGGGAGGGTCGGGCCCTGGTCGCGGCCACCCGCGAGGCGGGTCGGTGTTATCTCAAATTCACCTTGCTCAATCCGGCCACCACGCTGGCCGACGTGCGGGCGGTTTTGGATGGTTTGCGCACGCACGGCCAGGCGTTGCTGGACACCGCCTCATCCGCCCCGCAAGCCGACGCTCGGCTTTTTGGAGTCAGTTGAATGAACACGCGGGGAAAAATCCATGACTTTCTGGCGGTCGGCGTGGGGCCGTTCAATCTCAGCCTGGCCTGCCTGACTTCGACCATCGAGGGACTGGACGGAATCTTCGTCGACCAGAATCCCGGCTTCGATTGGCATCCCGGTGTGATGTTCGATGACGCGCATCTGCAAACGCCGTTTCTGTCCGATCTGGTGACCCTCGCCGACCCCACCCATCCGCTGAGTTTTCTCAATTACATCAAGCGCCAGGGCAGGATCTACTCATTCTATATACGGGAGGACTTTTTCCTTCTGCGGCGCGAATACAACCGCTACTGCCAGTGGGCGGCAGCTCAGTTGGATAGCATTCGCTGGAATACCCGCGTGGAAGGGATCCGATACGACGAGGCCGGCGCCTGTTACGAGGTGATCACGCGTCATGTGCACGATGGCGCAATCAGCACCTATCGGGCGGCACGGTTGGTGCTCGGCACCGGTCCGGCGCCCTGGTGGCCGTCATGCTGTGATGGCGGAATTCAACAAGCCGCCAACGTGCACCACTCAAGCGAGTATCTGAACCAACACGAGATGCTCAAGACGTTGGGTGCCTTGACGGTGGTGGGCAGTGGCCAGAGCGCGGCGGAGATCTTTGTCGATCTGTTGCAGGGCATCGAGCGCCACCCCTATACCCTGAACTGGGTGACGCGATCGCCGCGCTTCGTGCCGTTGGAGTACACCAAGCTCACCCTGGAGATGACCTCACCCGAGTATGTGCGCTATTTCCATGCCCTGCCCGGCCGAACCCGCGATGCACTGATCGCCAGTCAGACGAATTTATACAAGGGCATCAATGGTTCGCTGATCAACGACATCCACGAGCTGCTTTACCAGAAACGATTGATCATGGATGAGCGGGGCGAGGATTTTGGTCAGCGGGTGCGGCTGTACACCAACAGTGAATTACGCGATGTGGTGCGTGTCAGCAGCGCGCTCGAACTGTCGCTGCATCATGCCGAGCAATGCCGCGATTACGTGCTGAACACCGACGGCCTGATTGTGGCGACCGGGTATCGTTATACCCCGCCGGCCTTCCTGGCCGGCATCGCCTCACGCATCCGTTTCGATGCCGCGGGCCGCTTTGCCGTGGCCGGGAACTACACCATCGATCGGGCCGGCGAGGAGATCTTCGTGCAAAACGCCGAGCTGCACACCCACGGGTTCGTCACCCCGGATCTCGGAATGGCGTGTTACCGCAACTCGCACATCATCAAGGCGATGACCGGCGTGGCACATTACCCCGTCGAAGAGCGTATCGCCTTTCAGGAATTCGGCGTACCGGGCGATCTGGCCACTGCCTCGCGCCCGCTCCGGCAGGTGGCATCATGAGCCTCAAGCACGGCTTGATCCTGCTGACGTGGGTCTCGGTCGTCGCCGACACCATGCTATTGCCTTTCTACCCTCAGTTCTTTGCCCGGGAGTTTGGCAACACCAGCCCTGAGCACGTGGGATTCTACATCGCCGCGTGTTGTTTCACGGTGATGATGAGCTTGCCCCTATGGGCCAAGGTGGCGCGGCGCATCAACGAGTTCCATCTCTGGGTCTTGACGCAAATCGCTGCGGGAACACTTGGGATCGCCGCTTACTTCACCGAATCGTTGCCGCACTTCTGGGTCATCACCCAAGCCATGCTCGTGTTCAAGGCCAGCTATTTGCTGATCTACCCACTGGTGATGCGATTGGAGGAAAAGGACCAGCATCTGGGCGTGGCCGGGCTGTTCTCGGTGCTGATGCACTTCGGCGCCATCGGCGGCGCGCTGGTCGGCGGCGCCATCCTCGAGTTTGCCGAGCCGCGCAGCATCTATCTCATTATGGCCGGTACCGATGTGCTGCAGGTGCTCGTCTGTGCACTCATTATCCGCAGCCGACACATCCCTGTGCTCCAGCCGCCTCCGGATATATCGGCTGTCGAGGAGGCGAGCGAAACCCGCGGTAATCCACTGATGCTGCAACTGGGTGTGATCAGCCTGCTGTTTTATCTCAGCGCGTTCATGATGCGGCCGTTTTTCTCCCGCTATTGGGAGTCGGTTGCCCTGAGCGGCAGCGAGCTCCTGGCCGGCGTGATCTATTCCATTCCAGCGTGGGTGGCCTTGGCCGGGCTTTGGTTGAACAGTCGCTTCGGGCGCGCGCGCAACAGTTTTGCTGTGGTCTTTCAGGCGTTGATCTTCGCCATGATCGGCGCGGCGATTCAAAGCCTGCCGCACCCGGTGGCCATTGTGCTGGGCCGGGTGGTGTTCGGCTGGGCGTTATTCCAGGGCGCCGTGCGGTTGGAGGTGTTGGTGTTCGAGCTGAGCAACCGTGCTCACTACGCCCTCGACTTCAGCAAGATCCACATTTTTCAGAACGTCGGCGTGCTCGTGGCGTCCTTCGCGGTTGGATCGGTGGTGTCGAGCTACAACCTGCAGATGCCCTTCGTTGTCGCCCTGATCGGTTTTGCGCTGACCACCGTCGTTTTTGTTGTGCTATTCGGGAGTCGCCTGTGGCCATCACTCGCACGCATGCCCTCGGCCTGAATGCGCCGCAGTTGCTTCGCAGGACCGATCCCCTCGGTGAATTCGCGTTGCGTCGGTTGGCGCCGGAGGGCGATGCGGAGCAGGTCCAACGCTGGACCCGTGAGCCCTATGCCCGTTATTGGGGCATGTTGGATTCATCGGTGTCCGACGTGGCGGCGTTCTACGCCCAGTTGAATACCAAGCCGGGCTGTGCCGCCTACCTCGGCCTGTTCAATGGCGAGCCGAGCTTTCTGGTGGAGCGCTACGATCCGGCGACTGACCCCGTGGGCGGTTGTTACTGCGTGCGGCCCGGCGATGTCGGCATGCATCTTCTCATCGCACCGACCGATGAGCCACTGCACGGATTCAGTTTGGCGGTGATGCGTACCGTCATGGCTTACCTGTTCAGCCGGCCGGAGACGCGCCGGGTGGTGGTGGAGCCGGACTGGCGAAACCACAAGATTCACGCGTTGAATCGACGGGTCGGATTCGTCCATCGGCAAGTGGTGCAAATGGGGGAAAAAACCGCCTATCTGGCTTTTTGTACGCGGCGCCAGTACGACGCGGCGCTGCGTTGGCAAACCGCTCTGTCAGATACGCATGTACCTGTTTCCGCAGCCGAAAGCGTGCAAGCGGTGGGCGGTCCGCAATGGCAGGCCGTAAACCGCGCCCTGGTCCGTAAGTGTTTGGCGGAGTTTTCCCACGAGCGGATTATTCAACCGGTACTTGCCGCGCGGCAGGGGGAGTGGGGACGCTATGGATTGACCAGCCCGTGCGGAGCGGTTGCGTATGCCTTCAAGGCGCGGCGGTTGCCGCTGGATCATTGGGATATTGATCCGGCTTCCATCGAAAAATGGGTCCATGGACAGCCTGCGGCGCCGGATGCTGCCGAGTTCGTCGTGGAGTTTGCCGAGACGCTTGGGATCAAGCCACAGAATCTGCCGGTTTACGTCGAAGAGGTCGCGGCCACCGCGGCGGCGCGTGCGCGTAAATACCAGGCCTGCCCGTGGTCGGCCGAGGAACTGGCTGGTGCGGATTTCCAGACCATCGAGACGGCCATGACCGAGGGCCATCCGGCGTTCATCGCCAACAGCGGGCGGATCGGCTTCGATGCCCAGGACATGCAGCGCTACGCGCCCGAGGCGGCATCCCCGGTGCAGCTCATCTGGTTGGCGGTTCACTGTAGTCGGGCGCGGTTTTCCGGAAGCCGGGATCTTGACTACCAACAATTGATGGACGAAGAGCTCGATATCACCACCCGTCGGCGCTTCGAGAAGCACCTGACGGATTCGGGTCGCGCACCCGAGGACTATCTTTGGATGCCCGTCCATCCCTGGCAGTGGGTCAATAAGCTCTCCCATCTGTTTGCGGGGGAGCTGGCCACGGGACATCTGGTGTATCTCGGGCGGAGTGACGACGCCTATCTGGCCCAGCAATCCATCCGAACGCTGTTTGATGTCAGCAATCCCGGTAAGCGCTACGTCAAGACGGCGCTTTCGGTGTTGAACATGGGGTTCACACGCGGTCTGTCGCCGGACTACATGCAAACCAACCCCGCGGTCAACGATTGGGTGGCCAATCTGGTGGAAGAGGATCCCTACCTGCAGCAGCAAGGGTTTTGTGTGCTGCGGGAGGTTGCCGGTATCGGCTACAGCCACCCGTTGTACGGCAAGGAGCCGCTGCGCGGCGGTCATCTGAACAAAACCTTGGCCGCCTTGTGGCGGGAAAGTCCGGTACACCGGCTCAGCGGCCATCAGCGCTTGATGACCATGGCGGCCTTGTTGCATGTGGATGCCGAAGGCGACGCGCTGCTACCGCAGCTGATTCGGCGCTCCGGGCGATCCATCGATGCCTGGCTGACGCGCTATTTTCGCGCCTACCTGACGCCGGTTCTGCATTGCTATTACCGCTACGGACTGGTGTTCATGCCCCATGGGGAAAACGTGATCCTGGTGATTGAGGACGATGTGCCGGTGGGCGCGATCATGAAAGACATCGGTGAGGAAGTCTCGGTGCTCAATGGACGCACGCCGGTGCCCGGGAAAATCGCCCGCATCGCGGTCAAGATGCCCGAAGACAAAGAAACGTTGTCCATCTTTACTGATGTGTTCGACTGCTTTTTTCGGTATCTCAGTGCGATCTTGCTCGATCAGGCTGATTATCCGCCCGCTCGCTTTTGGGCCCGGGTGGCGGACTGCGTGATTGCCTACCAGCAGGCACACCCGCGAATGGCCGAGCGCTTTGCCGAACGGAATTTGTTCGCCGAGCGGTTCAAGTTGTCCTGTCTGAATCGTCTGCAACTGAGAAACAATCAGCAGCTGATCGATCTGGCCGATCCGTTCGAGGCGCTTTCCTTTGCCGGCCAGCTGGACAACCCCATTACGGCTTACCGTCCGAACCGGAGATCGACATGAGTGTCACGCCCGATATACGGGGTTTCACGGCGACCGGACAGCCTGATCCGCTCACCGCCCACTCCGTAACCCCCGGCGTTTCCTCCCCCAGCGCGCGGGTGTTTGCCATTGATATGGCGCGGGGTGCGGCGGTGCTTTTTATGATCGCCGTCCACACCTTGTGGATGTTCGGAACCCGCGAGGCCCAAGTGGAATCCGGGTTCGGCCAGTGGGTCCATATTGCCGGCCAAGGCGCTTGTGCGTTTCTTATTACCATGGGATTTTCGTTCATGGTGGTGCGCGACCGGAGTCTGGGTCGCGCCCTGCGCCGTGGCGTGGTCATTTTGCTGGTGGCCTATGGCCTGAATACGCTGAAGTTCATCGTGCCCATTTACGTGTTCGGCACTATGCCCGAAGCGTTCATCGAGGCTTATGGCTGGCGGTCGCCACTGACGCTAAATCAGGCGCTATACCTCGTGGCCACCGGCGACATCTTACCCATGGCCGGTATCTCGTTCGTCCTGATCGGTTTGGTACGCCACTGGGTGTCGAACAAGTACGGGGTATTGGCCCTCGCCTTCGTCGCGGTGGGGTTCTCCGCGTTGGTTCGCGGAACCCGTATCGGGCACCCGGTGGCGGATTACTGCCTGGATCTGCTCTGGGGTACGGAGTGGAACGTATATTTCCCGGTGTTTCCCTGGATCGCCAACATTTTGGTGGGCATGTTCCTGGGTATGCATTACCTGGAGAAGGGTCGCGATGAGCAGGCGTTGTTTCGGGCGGCGGGAATTCTCGGGCCGATCCTGTTGATCGGCGGCGGCGCGATCACCCTCACGGATTGGGCATACCACTTTAACGATTTCTTCCACACCGGACCCGGTGGGGCGGTGTATCTCATCGGCGCCGGGCTGTGTGTGTTCTACCTCGGCGCCAGGTTTGTCGCCACGCCCTTTCGGGACCGGCAATGGTTTCGCGTTTCCCTGACCTACCTGAGCGCCCATGTCACCACCCTCTACGTCGTGCAGTGGACGCTGATCTGCTGGTTCATGGGGCTGATTGGCTATCAGACCCTGGGGGTCTGGCAAGTTGTGGGGATGATGCCGGTGATGGTTGTGGCCACCTTGGGTGTGGAGTGGATGCTACGCCGGGCGGTTGGGCAGTTGCGGCGGCAACAGCTGAGCGCGTGAGCGGTTGTATTCCGAGTGGATGCCGGGCTGCCTCGAATTGCCAATGGTCCGGTGGAAATTCGCGAAACGCTTTGTGCTGTTTTAATCGGGATTAGGAATCAAACATGTTTGGGTTACAAATTCTAAGGCGCTTAATCACGCTATTCGGGGTCGTGTTATTGGTCTTTCCGGGGGTAGCCGCGGCTGAAGGGACGGAGCCCCGAGAGCTGCCGACCTTGGTCGTGGAAAGCGAAACCTACCGCAGCACCGCGACCAAATCGGCATTGGAACCGGAGGAGACGCCGGGCAGTATTACAGTGATTGACAGCGAGGCACTAGAGCGGCGCGGCGGCGACTCGGTGAGCGAAGCGCTGCGCTATACCCCCGGGGTGACGCCGGAGTTACGTGGTGGCGGCATTACCCGGCTGGATCAGTACACGATCCGTGGCTTTCAGAACTACCAAACGGCTTACGACGGCTTGTTGCTGCTTTTCAACGGCTGGAATTTGCAGCCGCAGATTGATTTGGCGGCGGTGGAACGGGTCGAGGTCTTCAAGGGGCCGGCGTCGGTTCTTTACGGCAACCAGCCGCCCGGCGGGCTGGTAAATCTGTTGGCCAAACAACCGAGTGTCGATCGCTACAACGAACTGCGCTTTGCGCTGGGTAGTCGGAATCTGGTCGAAGTGCAAGGCGAGTTTACCGGGCAAGTGGCCGACTCCCCGATTTCCTACAGTGTGGTTGCCTTGGGCCGCCAACGCGACGGCCAAGCGATTACCTCGGAGGAAGAGCGCTATCTGTTCGCGCCGACGGTGAATTGGCAGCTGACGCCCGATACCTCGTTGAACCTGAATTTGTACTACCAGGATGATCCCTCGGCCGGTATCTACAATTCGTTACCGGCCAAGGGCACGGTGTATTCGAATCCCAACGGACGGCTCGAGCCGGACGCGTATGCGGGGGATGCCAACTACAATACCTTCGACCGGCAGATCATCATGCCGGGCTATCAGTTAGCCCATCGTTTCGGTCAGCGCTGGTCGTTTTTGCAGAACGCGCGTTTGCTCAAGGGCGATCTGTACCAGGAGAATACTTACAATACTGGCCTGGAAGCCGATGGCCGGACCTTGAACCGACGGGCGTATCGTACCGAAGAAACCAGCGAAGGGATCACCATCGACAACCAGCTGTCGGGATGGATCGATTTCGCCGGAATGCAACATCATCTGTTGCTGGGGCTGGATTATCTCAAGCTGGAATCCGGCATTATTTATCAGGATACGATCGCCGCGCCCCTCGACCTCTACGATCCGAATAACCGGGCCATTGATCCGGATGCATTGCGCTATGACATCGGGCTGGCCGATGTGCGTTCCATCGGCGATCTAAGGGCGTTGCTGGATTTCCGCGGGCGACAACTGAGTAGTGATTTCGATCTGGAATACGAGCAGACCGGGGTTTATCTGCAAGATCAGGTTCGTCTGGGCCGTTGGATACTGATCGCCGGTGGTCGTTACGATCGCTACGAGCAACGTGAGGACGGAAGGAAATACGGCTTCGAGGTACGAGACACCTTCGAGCAGACCGACTTCAACGGCCGGGTGGGCATGCTCTACCAGTTCGACAACGGCTTTTCGCCCTACGTCAGTTATTCCGAGAGCTTCGAAGCCCTGGCCGGAACCGATCGCAACGGCAACAAGTTCGTGCCGGCGGAGGCGGCTCAGTGGGAAGCCGGGGTTAAGTACAGCTCCTTCGACTATCGGCATACCGTGACCCTAAGCGCCTTCAATATCACAAAGGAAAATGACCTCACCCGCGACCCGCAGGGCGGGCCATATGACCTGATTCAGGCCGGTGAGATTCGCTCCCGTGGCGTGGAGCTGGAGGCGTTCAGTGAGCCGCTTCATAATTTGCGTTTGTCGTTGAATGCGACGCTGCTCGACGCCGAGATCACTAGAGACAACCGTGGGCTGGCGGGTAAGACACCGGTTTGGGTCATCGAAGAGTCGGCATCGTTGTGGGCCAACTACGCCTTTGATGTCGGACCCTGGGCGGGTCTTGATGTGGGTGCAGGTTTGCGCTACGCCGGCAAGACGCAGTTGGATTCGTTGAATAGCGATACTGTGCCGTCCCGAACACTGGTGGACACGAGTGTGCTCTATGATCTCGGGCAGCTACATCCTCGCCTGACATCGATGACCGCGACTTTGACCGCGGCCAATGTATTCGATGAGACCTATTACACCTGTTTCGATGCCAACAATTGCTGGTTCGGCGAGGAGCGCATTTACGAGGCCGGGTTGCGATACGTATTTTGATCCATCAGCGGGTCGTGGGGGCGCACTGCCGGGCGGGATGGGAGATTAAAAGGTTGGGATATGATGACAGGATGGATTGCGCTGGCGACTGACGCCTCAGGCGTCGCCCTATTGTATAGCGCCTGGTCGGCGAAGGGCCGTTCGCGGCGGCGGTTGGCTATTGGGGGTTGGTTGTTGGTTGCGACCTCATTCGCGGCGTGGGCCGGGATTAGCGGTTGGGAGTACGCGGCGGTCTACGTTTGTGTTGCCACTGCCGTTTTCGCTTGGGCCGTGGTCTTTTTTCGACGTCAATCCAAGCCATCGGCGGTTAATCACCGCCCGCGCGATCGTGTGCAATGGCCGGGCGGGACTAGAATCCGCCGGGTGGCGGCTCGGCTGATCGTGTTTGGTCCCCTCGCTTTCCTGTCGAGTGCCACCGCCGGGTTGGTGCTGGTTGGGTTCTTGCCGGGTGATCCGGCCGACCGGCTTGCCCTCGGCAGCTTCGGCTTTTTGATCGGTTGGGCGTTATGGGGCGTTTGGGTGGCCGCTGCGGAACGTCTGCGCGCACCCGCCTTGGCGGCGACCGGTGTCATTGCCGCTAATGTCGCCCTGCTGACATTCGTTCCATAGCCATGGGCCGGCGAATTTCACCGGCGACCGTTCGCCGCTCCCTTTCGGCGCACTCAGGAATCGGATTGGTCGTCGGTGCTCTGATGTATCTGATTTGTCTGACCGGCACACTGGTGGTGTTTTTCGAAGAGTTCGAGCGTTGGGAGCAACCTCAAGTCACCGAAAACACCGATTATTCCGGATCGCAAATCGATGCGGCAATTGCTAACTTCCTCAAGCAATCCGCTTCGCTACCTGAGACCGTCTACGTTGTGTTGCCGTCGGTTGCCATGCCGCGCTTGCACCTATCTGCGGGCGACGAGGAGTGGTTCGTGGACGCCGACGGTACGCTGGGGATACGCTCTGAAGCGCGCTGGACGCGGATGTTGCAATCCTTGCATATCCAGCTCCATCTCCCCACGGTTCCCGGTGTGATTTTCGTGGGTGCATTGGGCGTTTTCCTCTGCAGCTTGATTTTTTCCGGGCTGTTGGCCCATCCGACCATCGTCCGTGATGCGTTCCGGCTCCGTACCGGAGGTGCGGGGCGTCTGGCGAAGGTGGATCTCCACAACCGTCTCAGCGTCTGGGGCTTGCCGTTCCACTTGATGATCGCACTGACCGGTGCCTTTCTGGGTTTGGTTAGTCTGTTTTACGCGGGCGTTGCGGAGACTTTTCACGACGGTGATCGCGAGCAAGTTTTCGCCCAAATGTACGGGTCAGACCCGGTGGTGTTTGTGCAGGAAGCGGTCTCGCCGGATGTGGATTCGGCATTGCGGTCGCTGGCGCTCGTGGACCCGAAGGCTGAGCCGATGTATGTCGCCCTGATGCATCCCGGCACGCGCCGGCAGTATGTGGAGATTGCCGCCCGCGTTCCCCGAAGACTGATTTATTCGGAGATTTACCGTTTCACGTCGGCGGGCGAATACATGAATCGTCAGGCGCTGTCAGACGGGCCGCGTGGACGCCAGGTTGCCTACTCGGTTTATCGCTTGCACTTCGGGAACTTCGCCGGTCTATGGGTGAAGCTGCTTTACGGATTGATGGGATTGGCGTTGACGGCGATATGCGTGACCGGGGTCAATATCTGGTTGGCCAAGCGCGCCTATCGCAGCGCGGTCAACGATCTGTGGGCAGGGTTTGTCTGGGGCGCACCGTTGGCCTTGTCGGTGGCCGCGTCAGGGGCGCTGCTTGGTGTCACGCCGTTGCCGGTTTTCGCACTGGGTCTTTTCACGGCCTGTTTGTTGGGTGTGATCCTACAAGACGAACGGAAAACCGCGAGGTGGCTGGTCTGGGCCTTAGCGGGCGGCTTGGCCGCCGTGGCCGTGATTCATCTGGCCCGATTCGGTATCCAAACGCAGACCGGGGCGACCGGTTGGGTTAATGGCACGCTAATCGCAGTTGCGCTGGTTGCGGCTGTCCTGGGAGCCGGGTTACGCGGACGCTAACCGCACTTCATCAGTTTATGGCCGCTGCGCCTTCTGGCAAAACGGGGGTGTCTGCAGACACCCCCGTTTTGGGACGTCAATCCCGTCCGCGAGGAAGCAGGAAAATCATTCCGCTCGCCCGATCAGTCGAGAATCGCCTCGAGAATATCGATTAGTACGGGCGGAATAGCGAATTCGGTTTCCAAGCTCTTTTCGAACGTGAAGAACTCCACGTTGGTGCCTCCACCGAAGGTTCCGAACGCGCCTTCGTAGGCGTATCCATAGCCGCCACCGAAACCACCACCAATGCTAAAGGAGGCTTGCCCGGTGACCGCTTTCAGCTCGGCATCGGCCATGGGGCGGAGCTCGGCGTGGGCAGCCAGCGGTAGGGCAAACAGACTTGTGGCGATCAAGGTGGTCTTGAGAACAGATTCCATAGGGATGACTCCTTAACTTCTGGTTTGGATGTGACATCTCAATGATGTCGCGGTTAAGTAAAGCTCACCATAAGTTTGGCAAAGTCATCGAGCGATTCAAGTGTCCGTTTTTGTAACTTTGTCACTTGATTTTTTGGTATTGTGTGCTTCTCGCGGCGCTGGCGATTCAGAGTGATCGGGTCAGCTTTAGATGCGGGAAGCGGCTTGTTGAGCGGAATCAGCGAGGGATTGGATTTCCTGCCAGTATCGGTCGAATTCCTTTGAGCCATCGGCGGAGTAATTGAGGTTTTTCCATAGCCCGGTCATCCGCACGAAAAAGTCGCGGGCCGTTGCTTTATCGGCGAAGCGGTAGTCGCGAGTGAGAAGCTCATAAAGGCAATTGAACGATTTGCGTTGGCGTTTCAAGGGAACGGAAGCATCGACCGGATCGAAGGCGTCTTGCTGCAGATAGACCATATCGAGCATGAGGCTTTTCTGGTAGGTCACGAAGTCCTCATTGGAAACGCCCTCCTCGCCGGTTACCTGCATCATTTGTAGGATGCTTTCTCCTCGGCGCAGTAAGTCCTGCATGTGCGAGACTTTTTCGGTCCAATCGGAACCCATTTCCTGTCGATACCAGGGGCGGAGCTGTTGCAAATAGCGGGACCAGGAGATCAGCGGGTCCACAGCGGGGTAGAATCGTTTGTAGGCGCGCTCGGCGCTGAGTCCCAGAAAGGTCTTGACGGTGTTCAGAGTCGACTGCGTCACGGGTTCTTCGAAGTTCCCGCCGGCTGGTGAGACGGTGCCGATCATGGTCAAACTGCCCGATTTCCCGTCGGCCGTCGTCAGTACGCCCGCGCGTTCGTAAATGCTGCGGATGGCTGAATCCAGGTAGGCAGGAAAGGCTTCCTCGCCGGGAATTTCCTCCAATCGGCCTGAGGTCTCCCGCATGGCCTGGGCCCAGCGCGAGGTCGAATCGGCGATCAGCAGCACCTCGTAACCCATTTGCCGATAGTATTCGCCCAGCGTCACGCCGGTATAGATGGATGCTTCCCGCGCCGCCACGGGCATGGACGAGGTATTACAGATGATGATGGTCCGATCCATCAGTGAGCCACCACTTTTCGGATCGACCATTTGCGGGTATTCCTGGATGGTTTCCACCACCTCACCGGCCCGTTCGCCGCAGGCCACGATAATCACCACATCGACGCTGGCAAAGCGGGAAATCAGGCTTTGCAGGACCGTTTTTCCGGCCCCGAAAGGCCCGGGAATACAGGCTGTACCACCCCGTGCCACGGGGAAAAACGTGTCGATCAGCCTTAAGGACGTGATCAGCGGTTCCTGAGGGTAGATTCGTTGGGCTCGGCGGGCATCAAGTAGCGGCCCGGATAAAGGCCGCCGCACCGGCCAACGCTGAGCCATGGTAATGGCGCTTTCCCGTCCTTGGCTGTCTTGTGCTCGGGCGATCACCGTGTCGATGGTAAAACTGCCTTCCTGTATCCACGCGATCTCGACCGCATCTGCTTGGTTGAAGGGCAGCATGATTTTATGGACAAAACGGCCTTCCTGAACCGTTCCCAGCACATCGCCGCCGTACATTGTGTCCCCTACCCGGGCCCGGGCGGTGAACGACCACTTTTTTTGTTCGTCCAGCGCGGGACTCTCCACGCCCCGCGGCAGGAAGGCGCCGTAGCCCGCGGCGAGTCCCGCAAGCGGATTTTGTAGTCCATCGTAGACCTGTCCCAGTAATCCGGGACCCAGGGAGACGGAAAGCATCTCGCCGGTTTGCACTACCGGGTCGCCAATGCCCACGCCGGCCGTATCCTCGAACACTTGAACGTCAGCGACGCGACCCCGGACGCGAAGTGTTTCGGCCTTCAGCCGCTCTCCACGGTCACGTTTTTCGTCATCGGCAAAGGGGCAGATCAGCACCATCTCATTTTTCATTAAAGGCGCTAAGCGACCGTCGAGCTGTTGTGCTTCGATGGTGACGATATCGTCGCGCACGCCGACGACTTTGGCCGGTGGTGAGTCCAGGGCCGGATCGCCGAAATTCGATTTCTTGCGGTCAGTTGCGTTCATGTTATCCTCAGCCGCCTCTCAGCCGGTCGCCGGCACCGTTTGTGCCGATTCCATCGCGTGCTCAAGCATGTGGCCGAATCGTTTTCGGGCCGCGTTATGGTCGTGAGTGGCGGCACGGGCGACGACGCCCCATCGCAAGACATAGATCACCACCGCCTCGAAGTCGAACGGGTGGCCGACGGACAGTTGTCCCATCAATCGCCAATTGAGCCGCAATAACATTTTTTCGATGCCCAGCGCATCGCCTTCCGAGATCATCCGATTGGCTTCCGGAATCCACCGAAATACGCCGGCCAGATTAAAATCCGGGTGTTGCCAATGGGTCACGATGTGGCGGTTCCAACGTCCGCAACCCCACACCTTGTCCATATTGGGCGGTCGATCGCCCCGTCGGCGGCGGCGTAGGGCCGCCATGACGGTACGAACTTCCAAGCGCCACAGCACGATCTCGTAAATCAATGAGTTCTCAAGTGTCTGGAGCAGGCGTTTCGCCTGACGTACCAGCTTTTCGTCTGTACGGTGCATGGGAAGATCGTGCCATTGGACGATTTTTTGAATGTCCGCCATGGTGGCGGCATCGTCTGGCAGCAGCATGTTGAGCCGTTGATCCAGCTTGACCCGTGAAATGGGGACGCGGCTGCCGGTGAAAGGCGGTGGCAGCTTCGGCAGGCTGGATATCAAGGTGTAGTAGGGTGCCAAGCGGTTCAATGGACGATACCTTCCAGTAGCGCCCGGAAGCGGGGCTGCAGATGTTGCAGCAACAGCTCGCTCACGCCCTGATCGGTCAGGTCGAGTTCGACATTCTGTTCCACCAGGCGGACCTTAATACCGATTTGCCCGGCTGGCCCTAACGCCAGGGTCAAGCCGTTTCGTAATGACTCACCGGCGGTGGCCAACACGAACTGGCTCAACGGACCTTCTTTGATCTCCGCGGGACGGCTGCGCAGCTCTTCCAGGCCGACCGTGTCCCGGGGCAAAATCAGTTCCACGGAACCTTCGGATTCAGGCGTAATTTGGTCCGCGACTCGCCGGACGATTTCTATGATCATATCCTTAAGGACCGCTTCGTCTTGCAGTTGCTCAGAAACCAGCCGGGCGACTTCATCGGTGAAGTGGGTGGTCAACGCGGATTTGGTTTGCAGCACGGTATCTCGGGCGGCCACCTTGAGTGCTTCCTGGCCGGCCAGTTTGAGTCGTTCCGCTTCTGCTCTGGCCTCGGCGATGTGTTTGTCGGCCTCCATCTGAGCTTGCTCAAGCAGCCAATCGGCTCGGCTTTGGGCGTCGGCGATGAGTTTTTCCGCCGCCGCTTTGCCTTTTTCCAGCCCCTCGTCCCGGAGCTTCTCGATCAAAGCCTCAACGCCAGAGGCCGTGGGTGAAGAAACCGAAGACGTCTCGGAGCGATCCGCCGTTTTACTCATCACTTCGCTCCTCAGCTGGGAATGCCGGCGCTAATGACCAGGGCGAAAATGAACGCGAAAACCGCGAAGCCTTCAATAATGGCCGCGGGCGCCAGTGACAGGCCGAATACCTCCGGTTTGTCTTTGGACACATTGATCGACGAAGCGCAGCATTGTCCCTGGCGAACACCGCTGACCATCAACGCCAGACCCACCAGCACGCCGATACCGAAAATGCCCGGGGCGGCCTCTACGGTGATGTCCCGGTTCAGAGTGAACATCACTACGATGCCGAAAATAATCTGGGACGAGGGCATGGCGGAAACGCCGACATAACGTCCATAGCCGCTTTCAGTTTCCAGCATGGCGCCGATCGCCGCCTGCCCGGCGATGCCGCAGCCGATCATGCTGCCGATGGCGCCCAGGGCCATCGGTGCGTAGACACCCAGCCAACCGAGCGCAATGACCAGCTCGTTCACGATTCCGTCTCCTTCTTGGCATAGGGGCGGAACGGATAACCCTCGTCCGACAGACCCCAATGAAAAAACTCGATATAGTTCAGCCGCAGCCCATGGACCACGCCGCTGACGATGGCGAGCAAAATGTTCAAGGTGTGGCCGAGCAATAGGATCAACCCCGCCAACAGCAGACCCAGGCCGGGAATCGCCGCTGCAACCTGGCCGGCGATATCGTTGAAGGTAATCGCCAGCGACGCGCTGCCCAAGCCTAGCGCAAACAGCCGCATGTAGCTCAGTACGTCGCCGAACGCCTTCGAAATGCCGGTGAGCGCGAGGGAACCGTTCAACGCGCGTCGCAACAGCGCCTTGCTCCAGGGCGTGGTTTCATCCATCGACTGTGCCCCGCTGAACAGAAAGACCAAAGGTGTTCCGATGGCGACCAGCACCGGCCCGGCAGCGGTCCACATGTCTTGTTTGCCTTGGGTGAGCCACCACAGTAGCCCCCCCACCACGATTGCCATCCAACCCAGCGGGGCCAATGCGGCGGCGGTTTTGCGCTGCTGCCAAGCCGTTAGTCCGTTCGCCAGAATCACATGGGCTGCGCCGATGATCAGGGAAATTCGCATCATCCCGGCGAAATCGTTCATGTCGAGAATACGCAGCCAGTCCAAGAAACTGCCGGCGGGCGGTTCGACTCCGAAGTAACTGCCGATGGCGATGCCGTACAACAGTGAAAAACCGGCCAGCACCGTCAGCAACACTCGCCACCGGGCGGCCGTTTCGGTTTTGCCCAATCGACGCCAATAAAAAGCCAGTCCCACGGCCATGAGGGCCGCATAGCCGCCGTCGGCCAAGATCATGGCAAAAAACAATGCGAAAGAGAGAAACACCACCACCGACGGATCCCATGCGCGGTAGGCGGGCGTTTGGTAAAACCGCACCAGATCTTCGCCTCCGGATAAGGCACGGGGGTTCTGCAGCAAAGTGGGCGGGGATTCTTCAGGCCCGGGTTTCTCTGCCAGCATCACCAGGCCGTGGGTGTCGGCAAATTCCCGAACCGGCGCCAACTGGGATTCGGCCACCCAACCTTGCACGGCGAACAAGCCTTCGCGTTCCAGGGTCAGGTCGGCAGCCAACTGCTGGTTGGCCTGATCTTCCAAGTGGGCAAGATCGAGTTTGAGCAGATATCGCCACCGGGTGAGCGCCACCCGTTCAGCGGCGTGTTCCTCCACGGCCACTTCTGCGGCCTCCAACTCTTGCTCCAACTGACGCAGAGGGAGCTCGCCGGTGTGGGTGCGTGCCACCGGCATGCGGTGCTCTCCGGGTTCTTCTTTGGAGATGACGACCACGAACGCATTCCGGCGATCCCGGCCCACAATTGCCCACGTCAATCCGCTTTCGGCGACCAGGGGCATTTGATAGTGCGGTACGATGTAAAACCAGAACCGATAGCCGCCGAGTTCTTCGAGTCCGGGTAGTCGAAAATTTCCCCACGGCGTCACGTCCGATATCCGTTTACGCAAAAAATCCCGGCGATCCTCGGCTTCTTTAAGGGCTCGTTGGTTGGCGTTGATCTGTCCCACGATCTCTGTGGCATCGAAGGCGTTATCATGCCGGATTGCTCGGCGTTGGACGGGACTGTCGCGCAACCAGCGCAGTGCTTTTTTTGCGCCACTGGTGTCCCGCCCCCCCGGTCCTGCCTCGGCGTTCGTTTCTGATTTGGGCGAAGCCAAATTTACCAAGTGCAAAAGCCCCAGGGATTGCAGCCCATCGAGAATCTCGGCTTTCTCTTGGCGGCGGCCGATCAGGCTGATTTTTTGCAGGCGGAGTATGCTCATAACGACTCCCGCTGCACGGCCCGTTCCTTGGCCAGTTTGGCCCGGACAACGGCGGCCCGCTCTGCATCGGCGAGATAGATCTGAATGCGGCGGATGTTCTCCTCGGTGCGCGGGATCAAAACCTTCTCGAACAGATTCACCCGCTGGGTGATCTTCCGAACCGCCTGTTCCAGTTGGGTCAACCGGCTCTGCGCGAGCTGCCGTTCCACACTCAGTTTCACGGCCTGCTCCAATTCCGCAGCGACCTGATCTACCCAATGCGGTTTGGCGAGGAACGAGTATTGGCGCCTTTGGACTTCCAATCGGCGGAGCACCGGCAACGGCGTGGCCAGCAGGTTCTCCGTGCCCACCTCCAAATGGGCGATGGTGACCAGATCTTTCAAATCCATCGATTCGTCCGCCAGCATGGGCAGCCGCGGCCCGACATTGGCCAGCAGTTTTTCCAGCTCCGCCTCCACATGGGCCAATCGATGGGCGGCCTGGTTTTTTTCAGCCATGAGTTGGCGTCGCTTCATATCGAGCGGTGGCAGGAACCGTTGGTAGGTTTTAAGTACCGCATCCTGCTGATGCAATGCGCTTTTGTTAAACGCTAATCGCGCCACGGGCGGATTCCTCGTTCAAGCTGGGCGTGGGCTTGGGGAAGTACTTTTCCACCAAATGGGGTTTCATCAGCAGCTCTTCGGGCTTGAAACACTCGGCCAGGGTCTGCCAACAGAGGTCCAGCGCAGTCTCCAGCGGCATGGCGACCTCGATGTCCATGAAGCGCTGGCGGAATAGTTCTCCAAACTTCAGAAGCTTATGATCGAACTCGGACAGTTCGAAAGCCATCGCTTGCTTCTGTTCCGCATCGCGGGCACCGGAATAGAAGCGGATCATGGTGTTCATGATTTGGGCGTGATCTTCGCGCGTAATCTTGCCGATGACGTGTTGTTTCAGTCGCGAAAGCGACCCGAACGGATCCAGCACGCCGTCGTGCAGGTAAAATTGGCCTTCGGTGATATAGCCGGTGTTATCCGGTACCGGATGGGTGACGTCGTTACCCGGCATCGTCGTCACCGACAGGATGGTGACCGAGCCGGCGCCTTTGAAATCGCAGGCTTTCTCGTAGCGTCGCGCTAACTGGGAGTAGAGATCACCGACGTAACCGCGGTTCGATGGCACATGGTCCATGGCAATGGCCACTTCTTTCAGCGCATCGGCGTAGGCCGTCATATCCGACAATAGCACCAAGACGCGCTTGCCTTCTTCCAGCGCGAAGCGCTCCGCCACCGCCAGCGCCATGTCGGGAACCAGCAAGCGCTCGACGATCGGGTCGGAGGCCAGGTTGACGAACATCACGGTGCGGGAGAACACACCGGCGTCCTCGAACGCCGATCGAAACAAGTGGTAGTCGTCGTAAATCAGGCCAAGACCACCGAATACGACAATGTCGGCATCGGCTTGGATGCCGATCCTGGCCAGTAGGGCATTGTAAGGCTCACCGGCCACTGAAAAGATCGGTATCTTCTGACTCTCCACCAGACAGTTGAAGACGTCGATCATGGGGACGTCGGTACGGATCATTTGGGACGCCAGTACCCGGCGCATGGGGTTCACCGAAGGGCCGCCGATGGGGACGGTCGGGTCTTGATCCAGTTCCGGGCCGCCATCCAACGGCGTGCCCGTGCCATCGAAAACGCGTCCGAGGATGTTTTCCGAGCAGGTGACCCGTATGGGTTGATTCAGTAACCGGACGCTGGCCTGGGTCGACAGACCGCGGGTTCCGGAAAAAACTTGTAAGGAAACCACATCACCCTGGAGACGAATGATTTGCGCCAGCGATCGTTCGCCATCGACGTTTTCCACCAGGGCCAAATCACCGAACCGCGCAGCGCCTCCGGATTCTTTGGGGATACGGATCTTGATCAGGTCGCCGACGATTTCGAGTACGTTGGAATAACGGGTGAGGGACTCGAGCATGCTATTGGGCCTTGATGTCGCGGCGTGTTGTCAGTGGCAAATGGAAAGGCTGTGGATCCGTGATTCTGCCGTCTCTATCTTTTCGGCTTGAAACAGACTGATGACGGGCCGGGCAGCACGTACTTCGCAATTGACTTGCAATAATCATGCGCGCTCCTGCCCTTCCGCTTCGCGGCGCTAACTGTACAGGCTCATCATCGGCAGCTTGAGTCATAATTTAAGCCTCAGATGCAGGATCCGGCCGGACTGACCTCTATCCCATCGCCTCGGAGCCTTCTGAGCGTTAACGATAAGTCACTGATCACAGAGCTCCAGAATCTTCTGTCCCTCTCCTATCGTAGAAGATGATTGGCACGGGTGGGCGGCGCTACCGGTGAGCTGGCGGTACTGTGGCCCGATCGTTCAGTGGGCCTTTCCAGGAGATTTGCCTCGTATCCCCATGTTGTTCAGACCGCATCGATATGGTGCGAGGGGCGAGCGCCACGCCGGCCGTGGTTGCGTCACACCTCAGATGCGACTCGAAGGTTGACTATCGCCCGCCGCTCGCCGTCGATGGGTGTGTGGACCACAAAAATGCACTGGCCCTTTTTCCCATAACCGTGCCGTGGTAGACCTGTTGTCCCACCTGATCGGCCAGTCCGCAGCAGACGTGGAGTGGCAAGAGATGCTCTTCCCGTGGGTGACAGTATCGGGCAAACGGTGCTTTCTGCCATCGAATCAGACGTTCTTCCCGTTCCGCGGAATCGAGCGCTGGGTTGGTGCAGGTATCCACCAGCCAGCGTTCAAATGCGTCGTTCTTTGGGTCCGCGATCCCCGAATGCGGTGACATGAGGGCATGCATGTTGTGAAACGACAAGCCGGAGCCGATGACGAGAATATTTTCCTGCCGCAGGGGAGCGAGTGCTTTCCCCATTCGGAGGTGGGCGGACGGATCCAGGCTCTTTAGCAGGGAGAGTTGAACGCACGGAATCCGGGCGTCGGGAAACAGGATTTTCAGTGGGACGAACATCCCGTGGTCGAAGCCCCTTTGAGGGTCGAGTTTGGCGTTCATTCCGCTTTGCGTGAGCAGTCCGTGCACCTGGGTCGCCAATGTGGGGTGACCGGGCGCCGGGTACCGAATGTCGTAGGCTGGCTCTGGGAAGCCGTAATAGTCGTAGATGAGGCCGGGACTCTTGCCGCTGGTGAGGGTGGCCACCGACGCTTCCCAATGGGCGCTGATCAACAAGATGGCCTCGGGTGTGCCGAGCGTGGGGCCGATCTCTTCCAGGAAACGCACCAAGACTTCGTGTCCGGGATCGCGGAGAAGGGGTAACGGGCCCCCGCCATGCGGGATGAACAGGACCGAACCGGACGATGGGGCTTGGGGTGTGGCGTTGTTCATTGTGAACCGATCCTACGGATCGCCGTCGGGATTGGGAGGATTGGCCGCGGGATTAAAGGCCCGAACGATCCAGGAGACGGAGGCTTGCTTTAAAGCCTAAAGGGAACCATACGATGCATCGCCAGGCCTGTCGAGGCGTCGTTGGTCGCCCCCACGCCCGAGCACCCATATCGGATCACGATTCGATTGTTCCGAAGTAGAGTTCGGTATCGTACAGAAAGGTGACGCGGCCGCCGTGCTGGTGCCGGTTGAATAACGCCTTGAGCTCGGCGAGCATGGGTTCGAAGCGCGGATCGCCTTCGGTGGGAACGTAGGATGACGAAAGTACGCGACCTTTCAGTGCTTCGAAATCGAAGACTTGCTGGTTGGCCAGCTGATGACGCTCGAAGCCTTGCGGGAAAAACGCCTCGATGACCGCGTCGTCCACGTTGCGGCGTCGGACCTTATGGTAGTCCGTGCCGAAGCGCCGCAATAGCTGTTCGTAGTCGGTTAAAAAGGGTGTCACCGCGCCGCTGCGCGTATTCCATAGCAGAACGACCCAGCCGTGAGGGGTCAGAATCCGCTTGAATTCTTGCCGGGCCGCGGCAGCCTCGAACCAGTGGAAGGCTTGGGCGGCCACCACATAGTTCACGCTGTGGTTGGGTAGAGTCGTCGCTTCCGCCTGGGCCGCGATGCTGTGAAACCCCGGCCAGGAGCTCAACGCTTCTTCCGCTGCCCGGCGCATGGGTTCGTTCGGTTCCACCGCCCAGACGGCATGACCGGCACGCAGGAACAGCTCAGCCGAGATGCCAGTCCCCGAGCCCACGTCGGCGATGACCGATTCGGGGGCGAGGCCGGTCCGTTGCCGTAAAATCTCCAAGACCTCGGCGGGATAGTGCGGGCGGTAGTGGCGATAGTTCTCCACCCGATCGGAAAAGCGCACTTTGGGATCGCGGTCTTGGATGGGCATACCGGCTCTACAACGAATAGTTACAAGGCGCCGATCAGCGGCGTCGCGGTGGCCGAACCAAGTGCGTCATGGTGCCGAAAGCTTTCAAACGGCCAGAGTCCGCGCCATACAAATGAATTTGATTGTGACTCAAGCCTTGTTCCCGGCGGAAGGCTTGGCTGTATCCGATCACATCCTCGCCCGCCACCGGCTCACAGAAAGCGGCCTGGATGGTTAGGGTCACCGCTAAACCGAATTCACTGGCCAGGGATGAACCTGATCCGCCCCCCACGTTATCGAAAAACGTCAGCAATTGGCCCGCCGATATGTTTCCCTGAAAATCGTATTGTTCAGGATAGTCCGCCTGGACCATACGGCATATGCCCGGCGCCATATAGTCTACAGCACTTCCGGGGTGGGCTTGTTTCATCGCTTGGTTGAACAACTTAACGATATTTTTATGGGGAGAGTCTTCTAGGCTCCCGGGCAATTGGAACGGCGGTTGCTCCAGAGTTGGGTGGTTATGGTGTGTCGGTGATTCAGCGGCGTCTGCGTCGTAATGGCGAAAAACCACGTTGGCCTGTGCAATGGGCTCCTGCTCGCTGTTCACAACCACGCTGGAGACGAAAATGAACTCTTGGGTTCGCCGGGTGATGCGAGCCTGTGCCGTCAGTGTTTCTCGCCCGCCGCCTTTCAAGTAGGAGACTTGAAAGTCCAGCAACTGCGAGGTTTTTTCGGGAGCCTGTGCCGTGTGTGCGTGCACCAGCAATTTGGCCGCGTCGACCAGAAAGGTGGCGATTTTTCCCCCGTGGGTTCTCCCGCCCATGTTCATGTTGGACGCTTTAAATGGCACAGTGAGGGTCAAAGACTGATCGTCTGACAGGGCGGACACGAAAGCGCCGGTTTCCTGTCCCCAGAGATCCTGTTTATATGTCTCGTTGATTGTATCTTTGGTTAGCATTGACTGGCCCAAGGTTTAAAACGCCAAAGAATACTCGACTGATCGACAAATGGACAGGCTTAACTGGTTGATTAGCTGGATTTGTTCCCGGAAAAAGATATTGGGGCGTCAGGCAAACTTTGCGTGTTGCCGTGAATAGGCGCACAATGCGGGCGCCAACGCGTTGCCGGTGTTGCGACAATGGAACGGACGGTCTGTTTATAGCGTATGGAGCTCGCGGAAATATCAGCTAGATATCACCCAGGGAAGGGCGTTTGGACGGTGAATACCGCGCATCGTGGGTATGAGGCGGCTACTCGGCAGTTCGGCCGACGTAAGGTGCTGTTTCCTGTCTTCCGAATCCTCTTGGTGCTTTCCCTGTTGCTCCTTAGCAACACAGCGATGGCCGAGCGTCACGGAACTGAAATGCCGGTTTCGCTCGAAGCTCGCCAATTTTCGTTGGCGGAATACGCCGAGCACTTGATTGATCCCACCGGGAATTTAAATCTTCGCGACGTACGCTCGATGGAATCGGGTTCCGCCTGGACCGGAGTGGACAACACTGCGACCAACCTTGGTTTTACCGGTGCGACTCATTGGTTTCGTTTTCGCCTGAAAAACGAAACGGATTCCGCTGGCACCTGGATGTTACTGATCTCCAATCCCCTTTTGGATGATTTGCAACTCTCTATTATTGCCTCGGACGGGCGGATTACGGACTATGCAACGGGCGACCGGTGGTTGTTCGAACAGCGGCCGGTTCGTAATCGGAATTTCGTTTTCCCGATCGCGATGTTGCCCGGTGAGCGGGTCGACGTCTATGTGAGGGCCCGCAACGAGGGGTCGTTGCAGGTACCCATGTCGTTGATGACCGAACATGCGTTCCACCTGCGTGAGCGCAATGAGCAACTTCTACTGGGTTGCTATTACGGCATCGTTATCGCCTTGGCACTTTACAACCTACTAATTTTCCTATCAATCCGGGACCGGAACTATCTGTACTATGTGATCTATCTGGTCAGTTTCGGATTGCTCCAATTCACCTTAAACGGTTTGGCATACGAATACTTATGGCCAAACAGCCCGATTTTGGCGAATCGCTCCATTCCGTTTCTGATTGCGGTTTCGATGATGGGGGTAGCCCAGTTTACCCGCACCTTCCTCGCGCTGTCCGAGAACTCGCGGCCTTGGGATTGGTTCTTTCGGGGGCTTTTGGTGGTATTCGGGGCCATTGCCGCCGTCGGTTGGTTCTTGCCGTTCGCGATCATTCTCCAGGTCGTCACCGCCATTACTTTAATGACTGTGCTTGCCATTTTCACGGTGGCCGGTCTTTGTTTTGTGTGGTCTGTGCGGGCGGTTCGATATTTTCTGTTGGCGTGGACGCTTTTTCTACTGGGCATCGTCGTCTACATCATTAAGACGTTCGGATGGCTGCCGCCGGTCTTTGTCACTGAGTATGGGATTCAGATCGGTGCGGCACTGGAAGTGATCCTCTTGTCCTTTGCATTGGCCGATCGCATTCGCTTGCTGAAAGAGGATAAAGCCGAGCTTCAGCGCGAAGCTGCGGCGTCGTTGGAACGCAAAGTCGCCCATCGCACCCGTGCCCTCGATGCCGCATTGCGGGAGCTGTCGTTGGCCAACGAGAAACTCAAGGCGCAGAGCGCAACCGACGAGTTGACGGGGATTAAGAACAGAGGCTTCTTTGAGAGCGAGCTGCGGGCGGAGTGGCGCCGCGCTCACCGTGCTCGATATCCGGTGGCCCTGTTGATGATCGATATCGATCACTTCAAACGGGTGAACGATACGTACGGCCATCTCACGGGCGATGAAACATTAAAACAAGTGGCCAAACTGATTTCCCAGTCGCTGCGACGCCCGGGCGACATGGTCGCCCGCTATGGTGGTGAAGAGTTTGCGGTGTTGCTGCCCCAAACTGACTGGGACGGCGCATTGCACTTGGCCGAGCGGACCCGCCGCAGCATCGAGCAGACGCCCGTGGAATCCGCACAACGTAAGATTCCTCTCACCATCAGTGTGGGTGTGGCGGTCCGCGTTCCGGAGGATACTGACGGGTATACTCAACTGGTCGCCGATGCCGATGAATGTCTCTACAAAGCCAAGGCGGCGGGCCGTAACCAGGTTCAAATGTTAGAGACTTAAGTCGCTCAATTATCCGCCGCGAGCCGGCGGATCAAAGCGCGATCCGTAGCGCTTTCGCACCTGCCGATCACCCGCAACAGGGAGTTTGACCCCCTATGGTCGATTCTACCGAACTGCTGTTTTCCGGTGATTTTCTCACCCTGGTGCGTGAGTCCGTTGAGCTTCCGGGAAACATTCGAACGCGTTTGGAGATTATCCGCCATCCGGGTGCATCGGCGGTGTTGGCCTTGGATGCCTCGGCCCGGCTTTGCATGCTCCGGCAATACCGCCATGCGGCCGGTGGCTGGTTATGGGAGATCCCCGCCGGGAAGCTGGACGGTGCGGAAGACCCTCAACTCGCGGCCCGGCGTGAGCTGGAGGAAGAAACGGGATACCGCGCCGATACGTGGTCCAGTCTCGGGGAGATTGTTCCCAGCCCTGGGTTTTGTGACGAAGTGATTCATCTGTTTTTGGCTCGCGATCTCATTCTGGGTGAGGTAAATCGGGAGGTCGATGAAGTGATGGAAGTGCATTGGTTGGAAACCGAGCAGCTCGATGCCATGGTTCTAGACGGCCGTATCCGCGATGCCAAAACCTTGGCCGCCTTGTACCGTTTCCGGTTGTCAGGAAATACTTAGCGGCCGGTTTTAGGCGTCGGGTTCAGGACTGATAGACTCCCATTCGCCGCGGTATCCACCAGATGAATCCGAAAACGAGTGTTTTCGCGATCAGTGTCATTGGCGGGACGTCTTTGTCTTTCAGGGCCAGGAAAGCCACACCAATTTCCAGGACATGAATCACAAGAATAATCAGCCACAGCATCCCAAGCGGGTGAGCGAACCACTGGCCGGTGATGGCCATCACCGCGATGGCCGCCATATGAAAAGCGATGATGCCCGCCCCTTGGGCGATCCAGAAACTGCGGGATTCGAACATGAGCCCTTCCCTGGGTTGAAATTACACAATTGATGAGTGCGTCCTGCACTCGAAAACGATCACTCTAGCATAGCAAATGAAAGGCCTATGGCCATCAGTCCTACTTTGGGGTCATTCGCCGACGCTGATTTTGGTCTCCCGGCCTTGGCTGTTAATGGTGTGAAGAATGACCGGGCGGCGCCAAACAGTGTGGATGTAACCCAAAACTTTCCTCGCCGAGTCGGCATCGAGTCCTCGGCCGTCCGTCTCGTGGTCGTGGGTGAGTATCAGGGTGCCGTCCTTTTTCAGCTCGGTGACATTCACATGGGGTGCGCCAAAGTGATATTTCGGTGACACGATGGCTTCTCTGATTTCATCGATATCCCAGTCGGCCACGGTTGCTTCGCGGCCACCGCGGCGGGCAGTGTAGCGGAACAGGCCGAGTTCCTGAGCCAGAGATTCGTCCAGGTTGTTGCGAATAAACGCGAAATCATCTTCCAGGCTCATGATTTCGCGGGCCGCTTTCAAGCCTTTGTCCTCAATGATTTTTTCCCACATCTTGAACCCGAGGTGGTATGGGTTCACTGACAGCGACACTTGTTGTTCGCCGGCATAGGGGCGCACCACGTCGGAATGGGTTTTGATGGCATCGACATACATCTCCTGCGGGAGAAAATCCGCCTCTCGGAGCAAGCGCGCGTGCCAATAGGAGGCCCAACCTTCGTTCATGATTTGGCAGGCATAGACGGGTTGAAAATAGAACGATTCCTCGCGAACGGCGAGGAAGATGTCCCGTTCCCATCCCGCCATTTCAGGCGCGTACTCGGCAATAAACCAGAGTAAATCGCCTTCCGGGCGAGGCGGAATGGCAATTCGGTTGTCGCCGATTGTCGATGGTTTATCCAACTCGCTGCCGGGAAGTTGTCGATAGCGATCCTGGAAGGCGGATTTTGGCTTGGGGCTGGCCTGTTCACGAATCTGGTCGGCGTACAGCGGCCGACGTAGATCCTGATGAATCTCAATGTGTTGTTCCAGGGCGAACGCCGCATCCAAGACCTGCTCGACCCGTTCTTGGCCGTAAGTCTCGATGGCGTCGTTGATCCGTTGGGCGTGGCCAGCGGCCTGCTCTACGATGTGATAACCGGCCTGCTCTTGAACCCGCCGAAACAGCACGTTGTTTTTGCTGAAATCGGCATGACCGAGAACATGAGCGGTAACCAGCACGTTTTCGGTATCTTTGTTGGTGTTGGCCAGGTAGGCGTGGCCGGGATTGCCTGGGACGACCACTTCGAATATGTGGGAATGGCCCATGCGGTGTTGAATCAACTGATAGATATAGCGGACACCGAATGACCAGTGGGGCATCCGCACCGGCAGGCCGTAAACGGCCACTTCCATCATGAAACTCGGCGGTACGTGTTCGAATTGCACCGGGTAGTAGTCGAGGCCATATTGGTCGGCGAGCTGCTCGATATCAGCTTGATATTGGATTTGATTGGTCGCGTTCATGACCTCTCCCCGTCAACGTAAAATCAGGCGGCATCCACTGACTGATGCCCGAAAAAGGCGCGTATGCCTTCCCAGATATCGTCTTGTGTGCCCAAGGTGAATCGAGAACCTAAATCTTGCTCCGCAACCACTTCGTCGAAGATGCGGGCAAACTCGGGATAACGTGGCAGTTGCGTGATGGCACCGACCTCGACAAAACCGGTGAAGTTGGAGATTCCCGCCAAGCGGGACAAGGATTGGGTCGCCGCATCGTGATCGTCGGGGAAGTTCTCCCCGTCGGAGGCGTACATGAAATAAATGTTGTACTGGCTGGGGTCGTAGCGCTCGTCAATGATGTTCAGCGCTTTCTCAAAGCAGGTGGAAGCGACGGTTCCGCCTTGACCACTGACCTGGAAAAAATCTTCTTCCGAAAACTCCCACGCTTCCATCGTGTGGCCGATGAACACCGAATCGAGCTGTTTGTATTGTCGCCGAATCCCTTGCAAGGTCCAGAAGAAGAACGTTTTGGCCAGCACCCGTTCCCGTTCGCCCATAGAACTGGATGCGTCCAGGCCGAAAATGACCACCGCCCGGGCGCTGGGTTGCGGGCGCATTCGAAGTTGACGAAAACGCAGGTCGTCGTTGGTGAATGCGGGTTGGCCTTGGTGCACGCTGCGCCGCTTTAGTGCCTCCTTCATGGTCCGGCGACGGTCGAGCCGGGCCCGTGCACCCTTTTTATCCCAACCTTCCCGTCGCCAGTCGGATTCTTCCACTTCGCCGGCGACTCGCGGCTGGAGGTCCGGAAGTTTGAGTTCTTCCCAGAGCCAGTCGACGATCTCATCGACCTTCATCTCCAGAACGAACTCCATGCCACCTTGGTTGTTGCCACCACCCTTATCGTCCCCCTGCTGTTGCTGCGGGTTGACGAGTTGGTCGCCGGGTTCGACCTCGCCTTGGCCGACGCCGCTCTGCTCCTCGGGGCGGTTGAGCTTGAACCGGTAGTGTTCCAGAAACTTCACCGGTACCCGAACCCGGCGGTTGCCATTGCCGCTCATGACGTCGGCCTGGCCGATCAGACCGGGTAGTTGTTCGCGTACCGACTCACGAACTTTTTGGTTATGTCGAAGCCAATCCCGGGCACCTCGGGAAAACAGGTCGTACCATTGCTGTTCGTGATGGTCAAACATCGTCAAAACCTCTCAACCAATGTGGTCGCGTGTGTTTTTGTTCTCCTCTGTCCCTGCGGGGGCGTTCAGTTCCCGCGCACGCTCCAAATCAAACCTTTGCAGTTCGATGTTCCGTTACGATATTGGAGGCACGTTTTGTGCCAAAGATTATCGTTTTTGTTTGATCTTCTATTCTTGCGACAGAAGCGTGGTGACGTAGTTCAATGCTTCTTCCGCGCTGTATTCGTCATACCCGTATTCATTGACCAATCGTTCTTGAACTGCCGAAATCTTACGTTGGGTTTCTTCGTCCGGGCGGGTCTTGGAACTGACTAGGCGCAGCACATCCCGACGTTCTTCGAATAGGTACTGCTCAATGGCCTCGTGCAGGCGGGAATGGCTGTCGAGGGTGAATTTCTCGCCTTGTTTGTAGGCCACCATCGCTTTGCGAACGACCTCTTGCCGAAACGATTCCTTGCCGGAATCGGACACGCGAATTTTCTCCTCCACTTGGCGCAAAAAGCGTTCGTCAGGTTTGCGCTGTTCCGCGGTGACCGGATCGGTTACGTCTCGTTTGTCCAACACCGCTTCGACTTCGTCGAGGTATTTTTCCAACAGCCCCTGGGCTTCGTCTTCGAAGGAGGCAAACAGGGCCTTGTGAACGTCTTGTTTGACCCAGCGGTTGTAGAAGTCCTTACGGGCCGCTACCAGGTAATCCACCCATTGGCGTTTTTGTTTAGTGTCCATTCGGGCATCGGCTTCAATGGCGTCTTTCAATGCCAGCAGTACTTCCATGGTGCTCAGGCTCTTAACCCGATTGCGGACGATGGCGTTCGAGAGTGCATTGATGACGAACCGCGGACTGATGCCGGAAAGGCCCTCTTCCGGGTTATCGGCATGGACTCGGTCTACTTCGTTTGCGCTGACACCTTCCACATCTTCACCGGCATACAGACGCGCTTTCTGGGACGGTTCCATGTTCTCGGTATCGTGCAGACGGGTGAGCGAGGCGAATACCGCCGCAACTTCGAGTGCGTGAGGGTCCAGATGCACATCGTGAAAAGCGCTTGCCTTGGCAATGAGCTTGCGATAGATCTGGGCTTCGTCTTTGTAGGAGAGCGTGTAGGGAACCTGGACGATGACCATTCGATCGAGGAGGGCTTCGTTCTCTTTTTCCTGCAAGAACTTATGGAACTCGGCCAGGTTGGTGTGCGCCAGGATGGTTTCATCCAGGTGGATCAGCGGAAAACGTGACACCTTGACGTTTTTCTCTTGTGTCAGGGTGAGCAGCAAGTAGAGAAATTCTCGTTTAACTTTGAGAATTTCGATCATTTCCAACACGCCCCGACTGGCAGCATAGACTGCCCCGGACCACGACCACGCCCGCGGATCGCCTTCGTCGCCGATTTCGGCCACTTTGGATAGATCCACCGAACCTACCAAATCGGCAATGTCGGCCGTGGTCGGGTCGTGGGGGGCATAGGTTCCGATACCCATGCGGTCCGATTCGGACAGAAAAATGCGCTCAACAGGGACTTGCATGAAGTCGCCGTCGAACTCGTCTTCCAATCGGCTGCGAGTGTAAGGTGAAATCTCCCCCGATATTTCGATACCGTAGGTTTCGCGGAACGACGGCCGCACGCTGTGCGGAATCAGGTTGAGCGGATTGCCGTGAACCGGACAACCTTCGATGGCGAAGAGTGCGCCGTCATCGGTGTGGCTGTACTCTTCCAGACCCCGCTTGAGCAGGATCACCAAACTGGATTTGCCGCCCGAAGGAGGGCCGAGTAGCAGTAGGAGGCGTCGCCCGACTTCGGTGCCGGCGGCGGCGGCTTTGAAGTAATCAACGACTCGGCCCAGGGCCTCATCGACACCATAGAGATCCTGGGTAAACAGGCCGGTAGGTGGGTTGTCGCCCGGTTCTTCGCCGGTGATGCTCCGGTGCTTCCAGCGGAGCATGTCCCACATGTACTGGTGACTGTTACGGGCCACCAATTGAGGCGAATGGGGCAGCACGTCATTGAGAAACTCGCGGAGGGTTCCGCGCCAACGGGTCGCCTTGTGTTCCCGAGAATACGCTTCGAGCGTTTCGATCAGTTTCCCCGGATCGCTTCGACGTCGGTTACTCGGCATGGCTCGGCCTCCTAGTGGCTCTCGTTGGGACGGGCAATCGAGGGTTATGGTCCCGCGGTTGCTCCCCGCCTTTGTCGGTTTGCTTCCCTAGCGTTGATTTTCCTTATGTACTCGATGTTTATGATGTTGGCTTTTGGCATGCGGCCGGATCCATTTCGCTCCGACCACCCGTGGCAAGCCTTGTTGTAGACTCAAGCATAAAGCATGCCAAGCGAGTGTTTCGGCTAAAGGCCAGTGCTTAGTTCTTCGGTGATCCTTTAGACTGTGTTTTCTCGCGCTGGTTCGGTGCGCGGGCCGTAACTGTAATGTTTGTATAGGTTTTCGGTCGATTCGAGCCTTCACTTGAGTCATTGTGCGCCCCCGAATGGTGCAACGACGTGATGCCCGGCTGCGCTGTCGGTGGGGTGAGCGGTGACTGTTTCTTGGCGGTTGGTTCTTGACGCTTACCGATGCCGGGCCGTTGTTGTCGGCGTATTCAGCCGTTAGGATGGCGCCAGCAAATCACAGCGGGGAGGCGCACTCGGCGGATGGAAGCAGACCTTTTCGACTTATGCGAAGCCAGTGGTACCCACGAAACCCATTTCCGGGTCGACCCGGAAACGGGAATGCGGGCGATCATTGCGATTCACAGCACCACGTTGGGCCCGGCGCTGGGCGGTTGTCGATTCAGGGCCTATCCGGATACCACCCATGCCGTACAAGATGCCTTAAGACTGGCCCGCGGTATGAGCTACAAAGCGGCCATGAGCGGTCTTCCTTTGGGCGGGGGCAAGGCGGTGATGTTATATCCGGAACAGACGTTTGATCGCGCACGGCTGTTTACTGCCTTCGGACGTTTCGTCGAATCCTTAGGGGGGCGCTATATCACGGCAGTGGATAGCGGAAGCTCCGTTGCGGACATGGACGTGATCGGCGCTGTGACCCCGCACGTCAGCTGCACGTCCCAAGGCGGACACGGCGATCCGTCTTCGCACACCGCCTACGGGGTTCTCCGTGCGATGGCCTCTGCCGCGGCATACCGGTTTGGTGATCCCGACTTGGCAGGTCGGCATGTCGCTATCCAGGGTGTTGGCAATGTCGGTTACCATCTCGCCGGTCTGCTCCACCAACAGGGTGCACAACTGACGGTGGCCGATACGGATAACGAACGCGTGGCACGCTGTGTCCGTGAGTTTTCTGCTGACGCGGTATCGTCCAAAGATATTCTGAGTGTCGATTGCGACATCCTGGCCCCCTGCGCCATGGGCGCGGTACTTGACGCCTCGACCGTAGACACGATTAGAGCAAAGGTGATCGGGGGTGGTGCGAATAACCAGCTGGCGGAACCCGAGATGGGCCGGATTCTCCAGCGACGGGGCGTTTTATATATACCGGACTACGTTGCCAACGCCGGTGGCATTATTCAAATTATGGGCGCTTATCGAGGTGAGTCGCCCACCGATACGAGACGGCGCCTCTCGGCCATCTACGAAACCGTGTCGTCTGTCATCGAGTATGCAGAGCGACACCATCTGGCGATGAGCGATGCGGCGGACCAAATGGCGGCCGCCAAGATCGGCGAGTAAGGTCCATTGCCTTTCGCCGACATGGAATGTCTGGGCGGCGTATTCTCCTGCTGGCGATCTGTCAGGGCTTATTCGAAAGCCCACCGTCGAGCGGAATCACGGTTCCCGTGACGAATGCACCGGCGCGCGAGGAGAGAAAAATCGCCATGCCGGCCACGTCCTCTGGCGTACCGATGCGCCCTAACGGGATTTGTTTGGCCATGGCTTTTTCCATCGACGGATTATCCAGCATGAAGGAGGTCATTTTGGTGTGAAATGGCCCCGGCGCGATGGCGTTGACGGTGATGTGTTTCGGGGCCAGTTCGTTGGCCAGCAAGTGGGTGACATGGTGAAGAGCGGCCTTGCTGGCCGAGTATGCGTAAGCTTGCATGATGTCGGTGCGCATCCCGGCAATTGAACCGGTATTGATCACCCGCGCGGGATCCTCGAGCGTACCGGCGGCTTTGAGTTGGGGCAGAAGTTCACGGGTGAGCGTGAACGGCGCTTTGACGTTCAACCCCAGGACTTTGTCCCACGCTTTATCGGGATATTCCGCCAGGGGGGCGCCCCATGTCGTTCCGGCATTGTTGATTAGGATATGGAGCTTCTCTTCCCGCTCCCGAAATGAATTGGCTAAGGCCTGAATACCCGCTTCTCGTGACAGGTCGGCGCTCAGGCCGATGCATTCGCCGCTTTCGGCCAGCTTGTTGGCGGCATGGGCGACGGCATCGGCTTTTCGCGAAACGATATAGACCTTGGCGCCCGCTTCGACCATGCCCTGGGCGATCATCAATCCGATGCCGCGTGATCCCCCGGTAATCAGAGCCGTTTTTCCCCGAATATTGAACAGATCGTTCATAGAACATCCTCGTTGAGTGTTTCGCTCTTGATCCCGGCGAAGTCACGTGTCTTCAGCCTATGGGCGCGGTTCGAATCATGCCCTGTCGCCCGATTAGAATCCGGCAATATGATCGGACAGTTCGCTGGATTAATCATTATAATTTCAATCGTTTACGAATCTGATAGCCGGTGCGGACGGTGGCTTTCGAGTTCTCGATATCATCAGCAAATCGATACCGTATCGGTTCACCCGAATACCGCAAGCAGTAGCGCAATCAATCCTGCGTAGCCCAGTGATCCGTGTGCCAAGGCGACGATGAGCGGTCGTTCTTTGCCTCGGTAAACGATCCCGAAAAGAAATGCGCCGCCGACCATGGCGGCTGCAAATATCCCGAAGGCGATCCAGCCCATCATGTTGCCGGTTTCACTGAGTTGAGCCATCAGTAGCACGATCAGCCCCGCGCCGCCGGCAATGGCGTGCATCACGGGCCAATTGCCGGGGATGGGATCTTTGCGCGCAATACGCAGTGTCATCAGCGAACCGAAACCTGCCACAGCGGCGAAAATCACAACGGCCAAGATATCCATATGTGCTGTCTCCTACTAGAACAATGTGTCTGTGTGCACAAGGCTAGGTTAACCCTCCGCCCAAGACAAGCGGCACGGGCAGAACCATCTTCGGTATCAAGGAACCTGGGAAAGCATCCGCTAACTCATTAGTAAACGCGTTCGCGTTGACAGACAAGCAGCGGCAAAGACCGCGCCGAGAGAGGGATAGAAGAATCCAAGACTTTGTGAGGATAAAAATTTGGAGACGCAATCCAACCTAGAAAGAAAAAGAAAGGTTGCGCAACGAGCATCATTGACGAGCATTGGCATTTGGGTGGCGGTACTGACTCTACATGCCGCTGGGGCCCGCTATGGTCTGACCCAAATGACCTTTATCCAGTCCGGCGCCATCGTGGCTGTCGCACTGTCTGTCATCCTGCTTCATCAACTGTATTTCCGGACCCGGATGTGTCTGGTGGTTCCGCTTGCTTTCAAAACGGTGGGTACATTGAATCTGGTCGCGCAGGGAATTTGCGGCATGGTTCTGGTGTGGTTCGACCGGTTCAGCTACCTGACATTGATTCTGCTCACGATGGGGGTGCCGGCCGCCCCGGCGTTTTTGGGGCTCAACTATGGTTTTCGCGGAACCATTGCGGTGTTGGGTTTGCTGATGCCGTTACTCATAGTGGTATACGCATTGATTCCCGACAACTCCACGACGACCGATCCGAAGATCTTTTTGTTTTTCCTCGCAGCGTGGATTGTGAACTGGACCATCGGCGCCATCGTCAATGGTCACAACATCCGCAAGAAATATCTGATCCTCAATCTGTTTAAGGAGCAGCAAGACAACAACCGGACGATTCAGGAACAGAATCAACGCCTGGATGAGAAAACCAAGGCGTTGGAGCAGGCGAATGCGCGGTTGCGCTATATGTCCATGGTCGATGGCCTGACCGGCGTTGCAAATCGGCGCCACTTTGATGAAACGTTACAAGACGAATGGGGGCGAGCCGTTCGCCAGCAAGCTGCTCGGCAACCACGTAAATCGGACACAAAGCCGGAAATGCTGTCGCTGTTGCTGATCGACATCGACTTTTTCAAAGAGTTTAACGACCACTATGGCCACCTGGCTGGCGATGACTGTCTGCGGCAGGTTGCCCGCACCCTGGTTTCAAGCTTGAAGCGCTCCAGTGATTTGGCCGCCCGCTACGGTGGGGAAGAATTTGCCGTACTGTTGCCGGGCACGCCACCGGAGGGTGCGCTCAAGGTGGCAGAACGAATCCGTCGAAGGATTGAGATGCTGCGCATTCCCCATGAAGCCTCGAATGTTTCGGATGTCGTGACGGTCAGTCTGGGTATGGCGACGCGATTTGAAATCAAAGAAAGTGCCCCGGGTGAATTGATCGAAATGGCAGATCGGGCCTTGTATCGGGCCAAAGCGAGCGGGCGCAACTGCTGCGTGTCAGCGGATATTGACAGCGGCGCCAGCGACAATACGACTTTTGCTTAAGGCCTGATGATCGGCATGGCGCTGTATGCACGGGGGTTAAGTTTCTCGGCGGTTAGCCGACCAAATCGTAGATTGGCCCGCTCGGAAATCTAATATCCGAAGGTGCAGACATGACTTGGCAACCGGCAATCATTCCCTGTATATCAATAACGTAGAAAAAAGAGGACTTGGGTGGATTCAAACCCCGATCATGATCAGGCGGTCAACCGAAAGCGCCGCACTGCACGCCGGGCGGCGTTGACCGCCAGCTTCGTTTGGATCTTGGTCGCGGGTCTTCACGCGGTCACGCGGGAATTGGGTTTGGCCTCCATGAGTTACGCCACGGCCGCCACGTTTTACCTGCTTGGCGCCACCTATATCCTTATCCAATACAGCTATTTCCGCAGCCCGCTTTGCGTGGCGTTGCCGCTCCGTTTCAACGTGGTCAGTTTTTGGGGGCTATGCTTGCATGCCGGGACGGGTATGCTGATGTTTATCGCCGATGGTTTTAGCTACTTCACCATCGTGGGTATTACCATGGTCCTCCCGGCTGGCCCGGCATTCATCGGGCTAAACTATGGGTTTCTCGGATCGCTCGCGGGCGGGGTTGTCGTTCTGAGCTTTCCGGCTTTGGGTTATCTGTTGGTGCCCCATCACGAAATGACCATGTCACCGTTGCTGTTCTGGCTGTTTATGGTGGCATGGGCCACCGCGTGGACGATTCAGTCCATCGCTAACGGCAACAACAGCAAGAAAAAGTATTTGATCGTCGATTTGTTCAAACAGCAGAAAGATAACAATCGGATCATTGAAGAACAAAATCAGCGGCTCGACGATAAAACCACGCAATTGGAGCGAGCCAACAACGCCCTTCGGTATATGTCGATGGTGGATGGGTTGACCCTGGTTCCCAATCGGCGCCGTTTCGACGAAGTTCTCCATGACGAGTGGCGTCGCGCCACCCGGCATCACGTCGGGCGACAGTTCAATGGCCGTGGATCAGAGCCGGAGTCGGTGTCTCTGGTACTGATCGATATCGACCACTTCAAACAATACAACGATCACTATGGGCATCTCGCCGGCGATGAGTGCCTTCGGCGAGTCGCGAAAACCGTCGCCGACAGTCTCAACCGATGCGGCGATTTGGTTGCGCGCTACGGCGGCGAAGAGTTCGCGGTGCTGTTGCCCTCGACCACGATCGAGGGTGCGGTGGCCATTGCCGAGCGAATTAGAGCGGCGGTGGAGGCCCTGTCGATCCCCCATCATGGCTCGGTCACAAGCGACCACGTCACTATCAGCCTGGGCGTGGCCGGTATGGATCAAATCGAAGAGTCGGTGCCTTCGAATTTGGTCGAACGTGCGGATCGCGCACTCTATGAAGCCAAAGCGAACGGACGCAATCAGGTCGCGCAGTACGATCCCTACACCTCGCGCGGCGACGGTATGGCATTGGTTGAGTGAGGGCCGGAATCAGCTGGCGTGGTTGTTTATGGCTCGTTCAGTGAGTCTAAAGCCAGCGGCCTTGCACGCGCATTTCCCTTTCTTTCTCCTTGATTTCCCGCACCTTTGGACCGTTGAGGGTCGTTTCTCCCGGCGGGGTGGAGTGCGGCTCGTCATCCCGCTTGATCAGAATCGCTAAGGACAACCGCCCCGGGCTGGGTGTCTTAGAGTCCGAAACTCAATTGCAGTCCGGCGCCGTATTCACCTGATCCTCCCATCACCGATGCGTCCAAACCGAATTTCCAAAGACGCAGCCCCAAACCGGCGGTCAGAACGTCGCCGCTGGAGGCGTTGTTTTGCATATTGTGACGATAGCCGGCTCGGAGTTTCAGCCAATCCCACATCGATAGTTCCCCGCCCACGGAGACAAACTGGGTCGATCGATCCAATGTGCCAAGGGGGTCGTTTTTGACCATATCCAGATCCAGCGCCACCTCAAACTCGGTGGTCTGATACATGAGGCCGAGCCGGACCTGTGGCTTGATGTGCAATCGGTTACCGAGCACGGTTTTGTAATCGTGAGCGATCAGGTTCTTGGCTACCAAGCCTACACGCCAGTGCTCTCCGAGTTCCTTGATCGCGCCAATGTCCAGATTAACGTCTTCGTAGACTTTGCGGCCTTGATCGAAATCGATATCGGCCTCAGCGACGGTCTGGACGTAATCGAAGGTTTGTATCTGTTGGGCTTTGGGCGAAATGCCCAATGTCAGTCCGCTCCAGTGATCGAAGCGACGGGCGACGGACAGGCCGATTTCGCGTATTACCGCACCTCGGTAGTTAACGGTCGATCGCAATAGTTCTTCCGGCGGGACCGGTGGCGGCAATCCCAAAGAAACCGACTTCCGGATGGCGCGCAGAATGCGTTGATCGCGTTCGTCGTAGAATGCCTGGGCGTTGGCCAGCGCCTGGGCCCCGGCAAACAGCGACAGGCCCAGTTTGGGATTCGAACGGGCCAATGCGAGGCCAACAAAGGCGTCCAGTTCGACAAGGTCGTGGTTGAGTTCCACGAGTTGGCGTTGTAAGTCGTCCAGTGCAGCGAGCGCCGCGTCGGTATCGATCGCAGTACTGGTGTTGAGTAAGGTGTCTAAGACTTCCACGGCGCCGACGACAAGCGCTCCTCGGTCGATGGGCCAACCGCTCGCCAATACACCGTCGGCGAACTCTTCCACCGCTTGTTCCACACTGTCGGTATCAATCGCGTCGCTGACGCGCTCGAGACGGTCGAACGTGTCCTGGATATCATCGATTTCGGCAATGGCTTCCCCTTGGTCCGACACGCGGGCGACCGCTGTAGGCAGGAGTATCGAGTAGCGGGTCGTGGATTCGCCGCTTGCGACCAGTGCGGGATTGTAAAACCCGGCCACCGCGGTATCTGCGGAGACCACGCCGGTACCGCCCATGCCCTGTGATCGTGAATCGTAGATGCCAAAGGGCGCGGCCGAGGCCGCCGGGAGGCCAAGGGCCAAGCACGCGAGCAGCGCGCACGACCGAAAATACATGAGATTCTCTCCCCCGCACTACGCGGAGTTTGTTATTCCTTGTTCTCTATATATCGGTCGAAGGGCGGGGCAAGTTGAGGCGTCTTATGCCCGGGTCGAGAGCGGGGGAAAGCTTACATCATTGAGTTATCTGCCCTTTCGCTCGATGCGAAAGGGCAGATATGTGAACGCGTTAGCAAGGGTTGCCAGTGTGAGCTTCGGCTACCTTAAAGGCGGAAGCCGGTTTGGAGCCCGACGGCGTACTCGTCATTACCGACCATTCCGGCGAAATCGAGGTGGAGGCCCAGTACCTGGAAGCCGAATCCGGCCGTGAACAACTCTTCGTTGTAGTCGCTGTCGGCAAGATTTGCTCGATAGCCGGCCCTGAGTTTCAGGGTGTTCAGCAGGTTCAGCTCGGCGCCTACGGAGGCGTACTGCGTTTTACTGTCGAGCGGGCCCAGCGGGTCGTTTTCTATCACGTCCACATCGCCGGTCAAGGTTACGGTGCCGGTGTCCCAGGCCAATCCCAGGCGAGCTTGTGGCTCGATGCGAATGGTATTGCCGCGGACGGTTTCATAGCTGTCGGAGATCAGGTTTTTTCCCACCAGACCGATTTTCAGTCGGTCCGTCAGTGCTTTGGCGATTCCCAGGTCTACATTAAAGTCATCGTAGTCCCGGCGCCCCTCGTCGACATCCAGCTCGGCTTCGGCGACGGTCTGGACGTAGTCGAACGTCGCGATTCGAGTGTATTTTGGCGTAATACCGACGGCCAGGTCGCCGATCCAAGGGATGTCGAAATTACGGGCAAAGGCGATGCCCGCTTCACCGATCACGGCGCCGGTGTATTGGACCTCTGAATCCAGCAGTTGCTCAGGGTCCTCGGCCAGTTCGTAGACGATCGTCGAAAAAACCGGGACATCCAAAAAGCGCAGATCGCGCTCGGCGACATTGACTTGCGCGCCAACCAAGCCCCGGGCGTCTGCGAACACGGAAATGCCCCACCGTTTGGATGGAACGCCCACGGTAAATCCCACCAGGGCTTCGGCCTCGACTCGGTCGCCGTCGGCTTTTCGAAGTAATCGCTCCAACTCATTTATATCATCAAATGTTTGGGGGGCGTCGTCGACGGAATCCACCGCCTCCAAGCGATCGAGGACGTCCTGAAGTTCATCCAGGTCATCGCGGAACTTGTCCTTGTCAGACACTCGCACGCCGATGATGGGCAAGGCCAGTGCGAAATCTTCCTCGGAACGGGCGGCGGCCAGCAGGGCCGGGTTGAAAAATGCCGCGTTGCTGGCGTTCCCCGCAGCGACCCCGCTGCCTCCCATCGCCTGAGATCGGGGGTCGTAGCTGCTGAACGGTAGCGCGGAAGCGACCGAGGTAAAAAGGCAAAGACCGATCGCGGTTATCTGTTTGGAGCGAGTGATGATCGTTTGCATAAAGTGTCCATTGCCTCCGAATCGGCACATTGGGGTCAAGAGAGGTCACGGGTTGCCCGTGGGTTATAAGCCGAAGTTGAGTCCTAAGCCGAGGCCGTATTCGTTGTCGCCTACCATCCCGGAGACATCCAAAGTCGCGCCGAATACCGAAACGCCAAAGCCGAGTGTGATGGTGTCTTCTACCGTGGAATTATCACTGAGGTTGGTCCTCAGGCCCCCGCGGATACGCAGCGCGCGGGTCAAATCGTACTCTCCGCCCAAGCCGATGAACTGCGTCGGGCGGTCCAGTGAGCCCAACGGGTCATTCTCAATCAGATCGGCGTCCAAGGTGGCGCGCCAACGTTCCTTCTCATATAGCACGCCCAGACGGTACTGGGGCTGGATGACGATCTCGTTGTCCAAAGCCGTTTCGTATCGGTTTTTTACGACGTTCTTAATCGCCAACCCGGCGCTCCATTGGGGCGAGAATCGCTTGGCGATTCCGATATCCACATTGAAATCGGAGTAGTCTTTCCGGCCCTCGTCAAAATCCAGGTCGGCCTCTTCCACAGTCTGCACGTAGTCGAAGGTGTTGACCACCATGATCTTCGGTGTGATACCCAGTGAGATCCCCCACAGCGTCTCAAAATGCTGGCCGAAGGCGATTCCGAACTCTTGAATGATCGCGCCCCGGTAGTCGACCGTGGAGTCGACATCTTCTTCCAGGGGAATGATGGGGGGTAGGCCAGCCCGCAGAAGGTTGAGGTTGATCCGCAATACCGCTTCGTCGGTGGGCTCAACATTGGCCCGGGCACCGGCGATGATCCAGGCCTTGGCCAACAAGGCCACGCCTTGGCCCCGACCGGTGATACCCCCGGTAAATCCGAAGGTCACATCCGCTTCCAGTCGGTCTTCCTTCAGCTCGTTCAGCGCCCCTTGCACGGTTTCGATCGCTTCAATGGCCTGGCGTCGTGCGGTCAGGGAGGGTTCCAGTTGTTCCAACTCGTCGAACAGGTCTTGGTAGTCGTCCAAGTCGTCCAGAAAGTCGCTTTTGTCGGACGCGTAGGCCGTGAGGTTTGGGAACGAGATGAATGAATTCGAAGAGCCGCGGGTGTCTCCGAGTAGCGCCGGATTATAAAAGGCGGCCACAACGGTTTCGGCACTGGCGACACCGGTGCCGCCCATCGACTGAGATCGAGCATCGTAGTAACGGAAGGGGCTGGCCAGGCTGGTGGTCGCCGTTAACAAAAGTGCAGTCGCGAAGATGACATGACGTTTGGGGGCGTGCAGCATGGGGTTGCGATCCTTGCAGTGGTGGCGGGTGCACGTGCGTCTCATCCGAATGCGCACACGCATGACGCCTCCGGCTTGTAGTGGCAAGCTTGAAACGACGGGCTAAACGGTGTCAATGGAATTTTCGCTGCACCGCCGAGATGAGCGCGGTCGGCGGAAGGGGTGGTTCGGCGTCCACGCCGGTTGTTGCCGACGGGTCAGGACCCGGAGTCGGTCAGATGATGGCGTTGGAAAAACGTCCAGATTTCCGCGCTGGCATCGATCACGTCGTAAGCGCCGCCGGCCAGCAGCTGGATATGGGGCGGTTGATAGCCACCTGGCCACACGTGGCCGGCACCGTGGAGCTCCCACAAGACAATTTCGGTGTTGGCGTTGCACGGTCGCCAGACCTTTCGCACCGCCCGCCAAGTGTGGGTTTTGTCCGGCGGTCCGGCTCGCTCACGATCAATTGTGGGTTCTTTGGGGCAGTCGGCGTATTGCGCCCACAGTTTCAGCGTTTCCGCGCCACTTTGGATCGGTAGGGGCAAATTGGCTCGGCCGCGGTAGGGAAGTAGCGGGTCGTCATAACTTTGGATATGCATGATGGAGATGGGTCGACTGGGACTAAATTCATTCGAGGCCATGTTACCGGCCACGGCGGCGATGGCCGCGAACTGCTCCGGGGCCTCCAGTGCCAGGCGATAGGTCATCATGGCCCCATTGGACATCCCCGTCACGTAGACCCGGCTGGTGTCCACCGGAAAGAATCGTTTGACTTGCGCTAGGGCGGAGAGAATAAAGCCCACATCGTCCTGCTGGGTCACCTGCGGCCAGCCGCAACAGGTTCCGGCATTCCATAGCCGCAGGCCGGCCATCCGAGTGCCATAGGGGTAGAGCACCATAAATCGGTGCTTATCGGCCAAGCGATCCAGTCCCGCCTGTTTTCGGTACATGCCAACGGACAGGGTGGCACCATGAATGGAGACCACCAAGGGTATGGGCTCGTTGTCCCAATCAGGGGGTAAATGAAGTTCGAATGAACGCAACTGACCGCCGTGCTGCAACTCGAAGTAGTGGTCACTTCCGACATCCAGGGGATCGGGCGCCGTAAGCGTGCCATTTGAATCATCGCTGCCGCCTACCGGGCTTAGCCATCCTAGGGCGAACAGCGCGACGACCAGCCACACAAGCGGTAGGATGCGAACTCTCGGGTGTTTGGTCAGCATGATTAGGTGTGGGTTATTCGAATTCTGTGGGGTACACGTTTGTCCAATCAGACCGCCATCATGCGTAAAAATTCCGCGAAATTCACTTCGGCACGCCACTGTCACCTGACATCGGTATGATGGGCCGCTGAAACCGAGATTGGGGGGGTTACATGAGTCGTTTCAGCCGGAGGCAGGTACTCGGCATGTTGGGGGTGGGCTTGGCGACGCCGTATTCGGCAGGTTTGAGCCGAACGGCGGGTGGCCTGTCCAACACCGATTCTACCAGCGCCGATCAGGTCTTTTCGCTCTCGGTGATGTCCGGAGATCCCAGCCCGAGCGGCGTGGTGTTATGGACCCGAATCGATCCCCACGCCTATGTCGAGGGCCGCCCGTTGGGTTTTCAGGTGGCGCAAGATCCGGCCTTCCGCGTGATTGCGTTTGAAGGAACCATCGGATCGGAGCAGATCGGCTCGGCGCGTGACTACACCGTCACGGTGGATCTCGACGGCCGCCTCCTGCCGGGCATGAGGTACTACTACCGCTTCATCTACGGCGGTGTTTCCAGTCGCCGGGGACGTTGTCGCACCGCGCCGCATCCCGCGCTGGGTGCGCGGTCGTTGCGCTTCGCAGTACTCTCCTGTCAGGACTATACCAACGGTTACTACGGGGCGTTTCGTACGCTGTCGCAGCGGGATGACGTGGATTTCGTCATCCACCTCGGCGATTTCATTTATGAGTCGGCGGCCGATCCCCGCTTCCAGTTTTTACCGTTTGAGGACCGTCAACTGGTCTTGCCCAGCGGCGGGTCGGTGGCGCTGGATCTGGAAGACTTTCGCCACATTTATCGTACCTATCGGTCCGATCCCGATTTCCAGCGGTGCTTGGAGAATCACACTTTCATCGTGGTTTGGGACGATCACGAAACCGCCAATGATGCGTATTGGGATTATGAGCGTGACACTCTGGGCGCGCCGGATCATCCGTTTACATTGGATCCGGCTTACGGCAACGATGCCGGCCGCTTGAGACGTTTGGCGCTGGATGCCCGCCGCGCTTGGCTGGAGTACGTACCGGCGCGGGTCAAGATCAACCGAGATGCCAGCCATCCTCATGACTTTGTCCAGATCTACCGCAAGTTGGAGTTCGGTGGACTGCTGGATTTGTTCATGACCGACGGTCGAAGTTATCGCTCGCCGCACCCCTGCGGTGAAGGCGTGTTCGGCGAGCGCTTCGTTCCCCAAAACTGCGATTTTTATCAGGCGCCGGAGCGCACCATGCTGGGACCCGCACAGCGCGACTGGTTGGTCCAGGAAACCCTGCGCTCACGCGCCCAATGGCAGGTCTGGGGCAATCAAGTCCTCATGGCGGAGCTGAGCGTGGGGCGGGGTGGCCAGGCGTTGCCTCTCAACGTCGATGCCTGGGACGGGTTTCAGGCCGAGCGGCAATTCATCGCCGAGGAAATGCGCGGTATCCGGCGGCCCAACCTGGTGGTGCTGACCGGCGATTTTCACTCCTACGTCGTTTCGTATTTGAAGGTCAATTACGGCCGTGATATTAACCACAATCCGCTCAATACCATCGGCGTCGAGTTTATGACGACCTCGGTGACCTCCGCCGGCGGGCTGGATCAGATCAACGCTGCTCTGTCTTTGAGTCAACGACAACCGATTTTGGATTTGGCGGTCGGCCAGGGCCTCATTCAATCTTTGAATCCGCACATTCGTTTGGCCGATCTAAGTCAGCATGGCTATTCGGTGATTGAGTTCAATCACCGCTACTGCGAGTGGACCGCCTATGTAGTGGACAAGAACCGGCGCGGACCGATTCCGCCGCGCGAACGCGTTTACCGAAAGTATCGCCACTACGCCGGCACAGACGATCTGGATGAGTTGCCGGCCTGGGGGCCGGTCGATCGCGTGACCCGCTGGCTATGAACCTCTGACGGGTGGGACTTAGAAGTCCCAGCGGAAACCGAGTTGGTATTCGACATCGGTATTCTCGATTCCCGGTGGCGGTTTGCTGTCGTAGGTCGCTTCCAGGCCGACTTGTAGCGAGATGGGGTCGACCAAGCTCACCGATAAACTCAACTGGTCGAGCCCTCGTAGGTCCGACGCGTCTTCCAAAGACGGTTGCAGATACAGCGTGTTGGTGAAGCTCACGTGCGCGTTCAATTGGCGTTTTTCGGTCCAATATGTGGCCAGCCGAACGGTCTCATTGGATTGTTCGAGGCCGTTAATCAGCTCCCGCTCGTACTCGTAGAATGCGCCGATACCGATGGCACTCAGGCGCTGGGGCGTGGATGTGAACCGTTCGATGCGATAGCCGCCGCCGATCAGAGTGCGGTCTTTGAGATCGCGAAACTCGTCGCGGCGATATTGCGTGTATCCTTCCACAGCGCGCCGAGGTGAGATTTCCTGAACCCGGCGCAAGTGGGCGAAGGATTTGTCAGTGTCTTTCACGTCGTTGGTTTTACCGTACTCGCGTCCGACAATGCCGAGCCAGGTACGAGGACCCGCCTTGTGTATCAACTTTGCTGAAAGCTCCCAGTCGATCTCGTCGGTGTTGCCCTGCTTGCCGGCCAGACCTAACTCTGCGTGACCACTGTAGCCTTCCGGTGGCACGGCGATGCGTTCACTCTCGATGTTGGTGATCCCGTACGCATGGGGCGAAACGGAACCTAACAAGAGCGGAACAATCAAAAGTTTTTTCCAACGGTTGCGATGATCAAGAGAGTTGGTCATTCCAAGTACTTTGTCCGTGGTGATGAAGTAAAACGAAAGCGGGTCGAGCCATTGCGATATCGTCATGACCGCGCCGTTATACTAGGCGCACGATCACGCGCCGGATCGACATCGAATCGGCGATCCGGACTGGGGAGTTCCGTTTGTTGAGCATGCTTCGAAATAGCCCTGCGGCCTTCATGGTCGTCGCCCTGATGCTGGCAAGCGGCTTTGTGCCTTCGGGGGCGCAGAACTTGCCCACACCAGCGGAAATCCTCAGCGAACATTACGCGTCCACCCGCGTACCGGATCGCGTGATATTAACTTGGACGTCCGATCCGGCCACCAGCCAGGCGGTAACATGGCGGATGGCCGCCCCGGCCGGGACGGCCGTTGCGGAGTTGGCCGAAGCCACCGCTTCCCCCAAATTCGGCCAGGGCGCAGAAAGGTTTGATGCGACCACCAGCGCCATGATCCTGGATGGTGTTTCATCCTTTCATCACACGGTAAATTTTACCGGGCTCACGCCTGACACCTTGTATGCCTACCGGGTGGGCGATGGCCAGATCTGGAGCGAATGGTGCCATTTTCGCACAGCCAAGCGCGAGTCGGCCCCCTTTTCGTTTATCTACTTTGGGGATGCGCAAAACCAGATCAAGTCCTTGTGGTCTCGTGTCATCCGGCAGGCGTACTCGAATCTGCCCGATGCGTCGTTCATGCTGCACGCGGGGGACTTGGTGAATGTGCCCCACAGCGATTTGGAGTGGGGCGAGTGGTTTGAAGCGGGGGGTTGGCTGAATTGTTCCACCCCGTCCATTGCCACTCCCGGCAACCACGAATACCGGGATGGGAAACTATCGCCCCAGTGGCGTCCTCATTTTGCGTTTCCTCACAATGGACCGGCATTCCCCGGCCTGGAAGAGACCGTTTATTATCTGGACTACCAAGGGGTTCGCTTTATTTCCCTGGATACCGAAGCGATGGTCGATGCCGGCGGTCCAGCCGTGGCTGTCGCGCAGGCGCGTTGGTTGGACGAGGTGCTGAAAACCAATCCCCATCGCTGGACCATCGTCACCCATCATCGCCCCATGTTCAGCGCACGGGCGAGCCGGACCAACTCCTTTCTACTGAATTACTACATCAAGCCGCTCTACGAGAAATACGGTGTCGATCTGGTATTGCAGGGGCATGATCATTCGTACGCCCGCGGCGAAAATCTCAGTTTGGGAGGGCGGGTCTTGGGGCGCCACGGTGTTCCGATGTACGTCGTCTCGGTCAGTGGACCCAAGATGTACCCGGGAGGGGCCGACTGGCCGGAACGCAGCTTGACCGGGACGCAGCTCTATCAGTTGGTGACCGTGGATGGCGATCGACTGCGCTTCGAGGCCTATACGGCCACCGGAGAACTTTTCGATGCCTTCGAACTGCACAAAGCTGCCGACGGTACCAGTGAAGTGCTCGAGTTTCCGACGTCGGATGCTGTGCGTCGCGAGGCCGCAACCGCGGTGGCCGATTAGTCTTTCGTCAAAACTGTTCTGCCAGCTGAAGAATCTCCGTCCGGCTGCGCATTCCCCGCGATTCGCAATACGTCTGCAAGAGGCGAAAACGGTCCGTAACCGATGTGATCGGTTTGAGGGTGCGCCCCAACACCGTCAGATCGCCGGTCGCAGCCGTCAGGCTCAATGGTCCGCATTGCCGAGTCGGGCCGGCCGGGGTCAAGCCGACCCGAACGGGTGTTCCTGGGCGCGCCTCAACGAAGATGTGCTCCCCATCCAGCGCCGGATGATGAAATCCTGCCTCGTGGAGCTTGGCCACCATGGCCCCGACGGCTCGGAGTGTCTGACGTCGCAGGCGCAGTGAACCCGCCGCCGCCAAGGGGTCGCCCGGGTTTGAGAGGAAAACATCCAGCGCGATCCCGGCCGGCAGTTCGGCGATGGTGTAGGGGTGCCCGGCGACGCGGCCCCGCAGGGAAATGGCGGTGACCGGCAGCCCCGAGCGAATCAGTTGTGCCGTCAGCCGATCGAATCGATAGGCGGCATCCCCCCGTAGCGCATTCCAGATCCGAAGCGGCCAGGAAGCCCGCGGGAAAATCCGCATCTCGAACAACGGCGGAGCCTGGGTGCGCGCGATCCGCACCGAATCGGTTTCGCCGACCACGCGCCAGCCGGGCGCGGTGCCGTATTCCAACAGTTGCTGTACCGCTTCGTTGAGGGCGAAAAAGTACAGTGCGCCGGGTTCTCCGCTCCCGGGATTCGCTGGGGCGGCAGCGCGGTCTTGAGTCCGAGGCGTTGTCATGACGGCTCTCTACTGATCTTGGTCGGTCGCGGCGCCCACGAGCGGTTCATCGCTTCTCTTCCGCCTCCCGCTCACGTATGAGCGCATCGAACCAGCACTGAACCGGCGGGTTTTGTTGCCAGTTGCGACGCAAGATTCGCCAGTCGCGGGCATAGCCGCGTCGGCGCCGCCAGGGCAGGCGCGGGCGGCGCACCGCATCCAAGTCCAACACATGAGTCGTCCCGTCGTCTATCAGGAAGTTTGAGTCTTTGGTATCGCCGTGAGCCAATCCGTTGCGATGCAGTGTCGCCACGGTATCGACAATCTGTCCAGCTGCGGCCTGCTTGTCCTGGTCACTACGACCGGAGTCATTGAAGAACGACCGGGCGTTGGTGCCCGGTAGGTAGTCGGTGATGAGAAAGGCCCGGCCGGTCAGGCTCCAATGACGATTTTCAACCAGCGCAATGGGCGTGACGGTGCTCACGCCGGCTGCGTGGAGCCATTGCGCCGCGCGCCAGGAGGCCCAGGCCTTGCTGGGGCGCAGGGCACGACTGATGCCTTTGATGCCCGATCTGGGATGGTAAGCCTTGACCACGAACACGCTCTCCCCGACCCGAACGGTAACCACCGTGGCCGCATGATCGTTCTTCATGGGTGGCGCGACGGACCAGCGCTGATAATCATCGATCTGCGCCAATAAGGTAGCCAACGCCGGGTGATCGACGAAATCCGGATGGATGCGAACGCGTCGGTGAGGCGACTGGCGGCTCATGGCGCAGCGCCCTTGATCGCCGCCGGGACGGTGTGTTGCCGGGCCAGATCCATGATGGGGGCGAGTGGACGATGGGTTGCCATGGTTCAGTCCGGTTTGGCGGATTCTGCCATGAGGCGTTGATAGAGGGCCGTCAGATTCCGGCCCATGGTCTCCAGGCTGAGCGGTTCCACCGTGGCGCGCCCCGCCCGGCCGATACGCGCCCGCGTTTGCGGATCTCGAACGGCGTCCATTTGCCGGGACAGTGTTTGCCAATCCAGAGCGTCACAGACGTAGCCGTTCTCTCCCGTGCGGATCAGGTCCACCGCGCCGCACTTCTCGCTGGTCAGCACCGGCAAGCCGCAAGCGAAGGCCTCCAAGGTCGCATTGGCGAAGGGATCGTAGAGCGTGGGCAGCACGAAGGCATCGGCAGCCGAGTAGTACGCGACGACATTGATCTGTTTGCCCACCAGGTGAACCCGGTCGGCCACGCCCAGGCGTTGGGCCAGCCGCCGATAATGACCGGGGCGTTTGTCCTGACCGACCGCGATCAGGTGGCTGTCCTCCGGTAGCCGGGAGAAGGCGCGAATGGCGCTGGCCAGTCCCTTGCGTTCGAAGCCGGAACCGACAAACACGAAGGCCGTGTCGCCATCGCCGATGCCCAGCTCGGAACGGATGCGTGCCCGCCCTGCCGGGTCGGCATCGGGGCGGAAGCGATCCAGATCCACGCCGTTGTAGATGACGTGTATTTTGTCCTCGGGGAAGTTGAAATCGCGCCGAATCTCGTCGGCTACCATGCGCGAGTTGCAGATCACCGCTTTCAGTTTCGGGCTCTGATAGAGGTCGCGTTCCTGTCGCAATTTGAACCGGTGAAACAGGCTCAGCGAGGTGCCGATCCGGCCCCGCCAGCCGCGCATTCTGTCGCGCTGTCGGAGCCACTCGCGGTGAACACCACCGCCGGCACGGTAAATATCGCAGCAGGGAATTCGTACCTGGGCCTGGACCAGATCGGTGTCTAGATCGCGAAGCGCCCGGCAAGCCGCGCGGGCAAAGCTCCATTCCCGCCACAAGCGTCCGACGTAGAACGGGTCGCATTTCAAGAGCTCGCGGGCGTCGTTGGTCAGATCCGCCGCCTGCCAGTTGCGGCTGACCACGGTGATTTGCATGTCCTCGCCCTGAAGGGCGGTGAGAATGCGAGAGAGAATCTGTTCGGCGCCGCCGTCAGGTCGGTATTTGGGCTGTACCAGCGCCAGGTGATAGCCGTGCTTCATGGTGTTGAGATGGTTGATGGTTGTTTAAAGATCGCTGCCCCGGTCCGGCTCCGCGCCGGCGGGATGGGCGTGGCGACTCCGAGCGGAGCCGGACCGGCGGAAGGGATGTCAGTTCGCTTTGTCACGTCGCAGAGACCGAAGATATTTTGCCAACGCGTTCATCCGGAACAGATGGCGCGGGTAGATCTTAATCGCCTGATGGTATTGCGCCCGCGCTTCGGCAAAGCGCTTGTCCCGATACAGGGTTCGAAAACGGGCCAAATGGCGGCTGGATTGAAACTCTGCTTGGTGGCGTATGAATGCCGGCGGCAGGATATTCGCATCGAACAGCAATTGGGCCGCGCGCTGCGAGGCTTCGGCAACCGCGGCCTGATCGTAGCGCAAGCTCCCGACCCTTTTGTATTTCAGCAAAATAGGGTCAGGCAGCGAGGCCACGACACGGGTGGCCAGGATCTGGGCGAACAGCACCACATCTTCGTTGTTGCGGATCGACTCTGGGTAATGCAGCTGATCGAACACTTTGCGCCGTATGGCCACCGCGCCATGGGTGGGGGTGACGCCTCGGCCACGAATGTAATTCAGAAAGTTACGCATGGGGTCAGCGGCGACCGGCTCGGGACAGTAGGCTTTGCGATCACCATCCAAACTGACGGAGAAATAGCCTGCAAAGACCATTTCCACCTCCGGCACCTGCGCGATTTTCTCGGCGAAAAGCCCCAGCGCCTCGGGCACTAACTCATCGTCGGCGTCCAGACACAAGATGAAATCGCCTTGCGCCTTGCTGATGCCATGATTTCGTGCCGCGCCGGGCCCCTGGTTGGTTTGCTCGACAAAGCGCACGCGATCGGGATGCTGCGTTTGATAGTCCGCTGCCATTGCCGGCGTGCCGTCGGTGGAGCCGTCATCGACAATGATGATTTCCACCTCCTCCCATGCCTGGGCGAGGGCAGAATCCACTGCCCGACGGAGAAAGCCTACAGCGTTGTAGGCCGGGATGATAATGCTGAACGAGGCGGCCATGGCTGAGCTCAGGTCGCCGCTTTGGCGGTGGGCATGGGTGGGTTCTCTAGCGCTTCAGGTGTGGCCTGATGCCATAACTCCAAGGAATAGAGCGCGCCGCCGAACAGGGCAATATAGGGCCAAAAGATCCATTTGGTGACATGGGCCTCAGTGAAATTGGCGACGAAAAACAACACGAACAGACACAGGTTCAGCATCAGGTAGCGATACGGCAAGTGGCCTCGTCGATAAGCACGAATGGCCGCTCTGGCCACGAAGTAAAAGAAGGCGGCGAAAAACCCCACGCCGAGCAGTCCGGTGGTGAGCAGAATTTCCAGCCAGGTATTGTGAACATGGGTGGTCTCGAAACCGTCCAGCACCTGGGGTAACTCACTCTGAGCCGCCAGCGGTGCTGTGCTGCGGATACCCCAGCCGATCAGCGGCCGCTCGCGCCAGGTTTCGATGGCCCAAAGCCACATGTGAATCCGCCGCCCCAAGGACGTGTTGGGTATCTCTTCCAGATGACCGCTGACCACTGCATCCCACACCGGCCTCTCTTGCGCCAGTCGTTGGCTCAGGGTATCGAATTGGCTGGCGGTCAGGACGATCGCCAGCACCAGTGCGCCCACACTGATCCAGGCATAGCGGCGGGATGATCGATCGGAGGGTCCCCGAAACACATGCCACAGGTAGAACGGCAGCGCGGCCAACAAAGCCGACACGATTCCGAGCCAAACGCCGCGGGTTTGATTGAACACCACGGCCAGCACCATCAACACCAGTAAGACACCCCAGAGCGTGATTCGCTGCACGTACCAGCGCCCGCGCCGGTCACCCCAAAAATCACGGGCCAGAAATATCAGACCGAAAACCGTGGTGGCGATGAAAAGTCCGCTGCGCTGGGCGTTCATACCATACCGCAAGCGCCCGCCGGTGACGCCCAAAGACCAATAGTGGGGATAGAGAAAGAACGGCAACATATGCAGCGTGAAGCCGATCAACAGCAGCAGATACAGACGCTTGAGCGAGGTGAGACTGCCACCCATCCACCACGCCACAATGGCGATCCAGCCCAGCCGCCACCAGGGCCGGGCATGGCTCAGTTGGCTGCCGAGTTCCACCGGTGTGACCTGGGTGGCCAGAACGCTCACCACGACGAGATAGGCCCCCCAAATCAAAAACAAGCGGAAGACCGGGTCGCGACGCAGATGGGGACCGGCGGTTCGCCAAGCCAGCAACAGTGCCGGCACCATTAACCATTCGCCGTAGTAACACAGTTTTTTGTGGAGCGGGAAAAACGTGGCGTAGAGAAATAAGCCGATCAAGCCGATGCGCTCGGGCCAAACGCTCGCTGCGCGGCGGGCGCCGCCCTGTGCAGGAAACCACTGTGTAGGCTCCCGGTTCACCTTGGCAACAAGCTCTTTAGCCTGTTGGCTCACGCCCAATTCGAAGCCCCCCGGTATCGATTTGTGATCCAGTCAAACGATTCTTGGAACGGTCGCGGCCGATCGATTTTCCCACCAGCGGGTTTCTCACCACACACCGTTCTCGCAACTTGCGGTGGCACGATACCATGAATGATCAGTGCCGCCGAGTCTCTGGGTTCCTGGCTGCGGCTGGATGTGACACCCGCATGACGGAGCGCCCGGGTGGGCGTGTTTGGCGGGGATCGTTTGATTTGTATCAAGCGTTGTCCCGCTTCGCGCTGCCTATGCTAGTTGTATCAGCTAGACACGGAGCTTGGACATGACCGCGGACATCATTCACAAGCGCGCTCAGGCGTTCGCCGTTGCCCCGAATCTGACAGACTACGAGGCGAGCCAGCGGGACTTCTCCTGGGACACCGCCCGCGGAGCGTTGGACGGGTTAGCCGGCGGCGGGCTGAATATCGCCTACGAGGCGGTGGATCGCCACGTGGCGCATGGCATGGGCAGCAAAACCGCCATTCGGTGGCTCGATAAAGAGGGCCAGGCTCATGATTTCAGCTACGCTGAACTGAAACGCCTCACCGACCGCTTTGCCGGTGTGCTGCGAACTTTGGGCCTGGGCAAAGGCGATGGCGTGTTCGCACTGGCCGGTCGCATCCCGCAACTTTATATCGCCGCGCTCGGAACGCTGAAAAACGGCAGCGTGTTCTGTCCCATGTTCTCGGCTTTCGGGCCGGAACCCATTCACCAGCGCATGAGTATCGGGCGGGCCAAAGTGTTGGTGACCACCGCCCCGCTCTATCGGCGCAAGGTCTCCCAGTTGCGGGAATCGCTGCCGGATCTGCAGCAGGTGTTGATTGCCGGCTTGCCGGCCGACGCTGACCCGCCCGAGGGGACGCTTAACCTGCAGGGGTTGATGGATGGCGCCCGCGATGAGTTCGTGATCGCGCCCACCGCCGAGGAAGATCTCGCCTTGTTGCATTTCACCAGTGGGACCACCGGTCGGCCCAAAGGCGCGATGCATGTGCATGGGGCTGTCGTGGCGCACCAGGCGACTGGACGCTACGCCTTGGATTTGCATCCCGAGGACGTTTTCTGGTGCACCGCCGATCCGGGCTGGGTGACCGGAACCTCTTACGGCATCATCGCGCCCCTGACCATCGGCGCGACCATGCTGGTGGACGAACAGGAGTTCGACGCCGAGCGGTGGTATCGCACCTTACAGAACGAATCGGTTTCGGTCTGGTATACCGCCCCCACCGCCATCCGAATGATGATGAAGCTCGGTACCGATTTGGTTCGTGGGTATCAATACCCGTCGTTGCGCTTTATGGCCAGCGTCGGCGAACCGTTGAATTCGGAAGCCGTGATCTGGAGCAATCAGGCTTTCGGGAGGCCGTTTCATGACAATTGGTGGCAAACCGAGACGGGCGGCATCATGATCGCCAACTACGCGGCATGTGACGTGAAACCCGGTTCAATGGGCCGTCCGCTGCCCGGGATCGAGGCCGCCATCGCCCGGCCGACGGATGAGGGTCGCCTGGTGTTTGTGGACCAGCCGGGCGAGCAAGGTCAACTGGTACTCAAGACGGGTTGGCCGTCCATGTTTCGTGGCTATCTCAACGAAGAAGCGCGCTATCGCAAATGCTTTATCGGCGATTGGTACCTCACGGGCGATTTGGCCAAGCGGGATGAGGACGGTTACTTTTGGTTTGTCGGCCGTGCCGATGATGTGATCAAGACCTCGGGCCATCTGATCGGCCCGTTCGAAGTGGAAGATGTGCTGATGGAGCATCCGGCGGTGGCCGAGGTCGGGGTGATCGGTAAACCCGATCCGGTGGCGATGGAAATCGTCAAGGCTTTCGTCGCCTTGAAGCCGGGTTTCGAAGCGGATGACGACCTTCGTATGGCGCTGCTTGCCCACGCCCGAAAGCGCTTGGGTGCGGTGGTGGCTCCGAAAGAGATCGATTTTCTCCCCAGCTTGCCCAAGACTCGCAGCGGCAAAATCATGCGGCGGCTGCTCAAGGCCCGCGAGTTGGGTTTGCCGGAAGGTGACACTTCGACGCTGGAGAACAACCCATGAACGCTTTGCCGTCCTTACCCGATGATTATTCGGCTGATCATGCCACCGAACTGCTCCGGGAGATGATGCGGATTCGCCGTTTCGAAGAGCGATGCGCCGAGCTGTACACTCAAACCAAAATCCGCGGTTTTCTCCACCTATATATCGGTGAAGAGGCGGTGGCTACCGGCGTGAACAAAGCCCTGACCGACGACGATGCCGTGGTGGCGACCTACCGGGAGCACGGCCATGCCCTGGTGCGAGGGGTTTCCATGAACACGGTGATGGCGGAGATGTACGGTAAGCAGGAAGGCTGCAGCCGTGGACGCGGCGGCTCCATGCACCTGTTCGATGCCGAGCGGCGATTCTATGGCGGCAGCGCCATCGTTGCCGGGGGCATTCCGCTGGCAGTGGGTTTGGCGCTGGCCGACAAGATGCAGGGAAGGCAACGCGTAACGGTGTGTTTTTTTGGTGAGGGTGCGGTGGCGGAGGGCGAGTTCCACGAATCCATGAATCTGGCGGAGTTGTGGCAACTGCCGGTGTTGTTCGTTTGTGAGAACAACCTTTACGCCATGGGCACCCACATTGCCCGCTCCGAGTCCGTCACGGACATCTGCCGCAAGTTACAGGGTTATGCCGTGCCGTGTACCAGCGTCGATGGTATGGACGTGGTGGCTGTGGAAACGGCCGCGGGGCAAGCCGCCGATGCCGTTCGTTGTGGTCAGGGACCTCAGTTCCTGGAGTTTCGCACCTACCGGTTTCGGGCGCACTCCATGTTCGATGCGCAGCTCTATCGTGATAAGTCGGAGGTGGCACAGTGGCAGCACCGCTGCCCCATCGACACCTTTCGCCAGCGCGCCGTGAGCGCCGGCTTGCTCGATGAGGCGACGCTCACCGCTATGGAGTCGGAAGTCACGCAAGAAGTCAATGGCGCGGTTGCCTTCGCCGAGGCGGGCACCTGGGAGCCGCTGGAGGCGTTAACCCGCGATGTCTACACCGAAGAGGCTGCGTCATGAACCGTGTCGAAAAACCCCACATCATGCAAACGACCTACCGCGAAGCGGTGCGGGCCGCTATTCGTCAAGCCATGTTGGATGATCCGCGGGTCTTCCTCATGGGGGAGGATGTGGGCAGATACGGGGGTTGTTTCGCCGTTAGCATGGGTCTGCTCGATGAGTTCGGCGAGCAGCGCGTGCGCGACACCCCGCTGTCTGAGTCCGGTTTCGTGGGGGCCGGTATTGGCGCGGCCATGGGCGGCATGCGCCCCATCGTCGAGATCATGACGGTCAACTTCAGCCTGCTGGCCCTCGATCAGATCATGAACAATGCCGCCACCATCCGCCACATGTCCGGTGGGCAGTTCAGCGTGCCCATCGTGATTCGCATGTCGACCGGGGCCGGCAAGCAGCTTGCCGCCCAGCATTCCCACAGCCTGGAGGGCTGGTATGCCCATATTCCCGGATTGAAGGTCCTCACCCCCGCCACGGTGGAAGACGCCCGCGGGATGTTGCCGGCCGCTCTGGCCGATCCGGATCCGGTGCTGATTTTCGAGAACGCCACACTTTACAACATGGAGGGTTGGTTGCCGGCCACCGCGGGTGCGGTGAACATCGATCGGGCGCAGGTACATCGCGAGGGCACGGACATCAGCTTGTTCGCCTATAGCGCCAGCTTCCACAAAGCCATGACCGCGGCGGACAGGCTGGCCGAGGAGGGCATTTCCGCGGAGGTGGTGGACTTGCGCACCCTGCGTCCTCTGGATGACGAAACCATCATGGCTTCAGTGGCGAAAACGCACCGTGCAGTCATCGTGGATGAAGGCTGGCGCAGCGGCAGTATCTCGGCGGAGATCATGGCGCGGATCATGGAGCAATCGTTCTATGAGCTCGACGCGCCGGTGGCGCGGGTGTGCAGTGCCGAAGTGCCCATCCCCTACCCCAAACATTTGGAAGAAGCCGCCATCCCCCAGCCGGAGCGCATTGTTCAAACGGTGCGTGAGGTGTTGGGCCGTGGCTGATTTTCGGATGCCCTCTTTGGGCGCTGACATGGAAGCCGGGACGCTGGTGGAATGGCACATCAAACCAGGCGACATGGTGCACCGGGGGCAGATCGTCGCCGTGGTAGAAACGGTGAAAGGCGCCATCGACGTGGAAATCTTCGAAGACGGCGTGGTGGAAACGCTGGTGGTGGCCCCGGGTACTGAAGTGCCGGTGGGTACCGTGCTGGCCCGTGTTCGCGCCGCAGGCGCGGCGGAACCGGTTTCAGCCGAGCCGATCGCCGCGGCGCCCGTTAAGCCGCCGCCCGAGTCGGGTGGCGGTCTGCCGCCATCGCTCGGTCAAGCCAGGCCGGCGTCGGGGGGTGAGCGGATTCGGATCTCGCCGTTGGCGTTCCGTCAGGCGGCGGCCCTGGGCGTGGAGTTGGCCACTCTGACCGGGACCGGCCCGGGCGGGGCGATCACGGTCGACGATGTGACGGCGGCCGCGCCAGCCAAGCCCAAAACGCCCTCGCCGATCCCTGCGTCAGGACGGGATACCGCCGCCATGCGCCAAGCCATCGGCGCGGCCATGGCGCGATCGAAACGGGAGATTCCTCACTACTACTTGAGCACCTCGGTGGACATGGAGGCGGCGAGTGCCTGGCTCGAGCGCTACAACACCGAGCGGGAACCGGAGGATCGCTTGTTGTACGCCGTGTTGCTGGTCAAGGCCGTGGCATTGGCGCTGGCGAAGTTTCCGGAGTTCAATGGCTTTTACGTGAACGATGGCTTCAGCCCCAGCACAGCGGTCCATGTGGGGATGGCCGTGGCGTTGCGGGGTGGTGGCTTGGTCGCCCCGGCCCTGCACGACGCGGGGGAGAAGGATTTGGGTGCGCTGATGGGCGATTTTAAGGCCATGGTCCAGCGGGCCCGCGCCAACCGCCTGCGCAGTTCGGAACTGACCGACCCCACCATCACCGTGAGCAGCCTGGGCGAACGCGGGGTGGAGGATGTCTTTCCCATTATCTATCCGCCGCAAGTGGCGATTGTCGGTTTTGGCGCACTTTCGCAGCGCCCGGCGGTGGTGGACGGTCAGGTGGTGGCCCGCAAAATGCTGACCGCCAGTTTGGCCGGCGATCACCGCGTCAGCGACGGCCGCCGAGGGGGGCTTTTTCTGGCCGAGATTGCGGATCGTTTACAGCAACCGGAGCGCCTATGAACCGCGACGAAATACAAACCCGCCTGCTGCAGATTCTGTCCACTATCGCACCGGAGATGGAAGCGGAGAGCCTCGACCCGGCCGAAGACTTCCGCGAACAGCTGGATATCGACTCCATGGACTTGTTGAACTTCATCACTGCCATTCACAAGCAAATGGGGGTCAATATCCCGGAAGCCGATTACCCACAATTGACCAGTCTGAACGCCTGCATCGCCTATGTGGCGGCACGTCTTTGAGCGCGCGGGTGTCGCCAGATGACGTCCCGCCATGTGCAGCGATGGCGTTCAGTCGCAGACTATTTTATAGAGTTTGGAGTCGGCGCTTAGATATTTACAGATCGACCCTTCGGTGGTGACAATCGCCAGTGGCTGTACAGCCAATAGGTTTCCGTATCCGTCCGTGTCTGGTGTGATCGGCGTGATCTCATTGCCCTGCTCATCCCGGACTACAAGTTTAGTGATGACTCGGTCTTTGATGGTGAGTTTCTTGACCGACAGCGAAAAAAGAAATTTTTCTTCATAATCAATGAAGTCGAGTCCTTCAACAAGCGACATTTCGCCGGCGGTTTCGGGTTCGACGACCGACGGCTCTGACGGATCGGCCGGCGACTCGGTAACCTCAGCCACGTCAGTTTTCTCGTGGTCCGTTTCCGAGTCGCCGCAAGCGGTCAGCATCAGTGCCAATGCCAGCGCGACGCCTATTCGAACCCAAGTGGCTCGTAGTTTCATGATTCATTCCTTGCCGTGTCGGTCCGTGGTGGGAAGATTTCGGGCGGTTTTATCGAAAATTCAATGTTAACCGCCCGAACAGGAAGCGCTCCGGATAGAACCACTGGCTTTCCGGGTCCGAATCCTGGAATTGAAAGCGCTCATCCAATAGATTTTTAACGCCCACCGAGAACTCGCCCCGCCGAGCCGGGAGTTGCCAACCGATCGCGGCATCCAGCACCCAGAATTGGCTCTCGCCTCGCTCCCGACGGTCCGGAAATACCAGAAAGTTGCCGCTCTGGCGGGCATGGGTTGCGGTCAGCATGGTCGTGAGGCCACGGGGGTGAAAATAGCGCAACGAGATAGGCCACAGCTGGGTCGTCAGGCGATTGAAGCCGAGATTGGAGATGTCTTCGTCCTGCTCGATCCGCTCGAACAGGTACGAAAGCTTAACCGCCAGTCGATCGGTGGCGGCAAAATAGCCGTAGGCTTGTAGCAGTTCTTCATCGCGGTCGTAGCGCTCGGCGATGCCGGTATTGAGATCGGTCACGGGTACCTCCATGTCGCGACCACTGACCTGAAGCCCGAGGAAACTGCCGCTTCCGAGTTGATGATCTACGCCGGCGCCGTAGCGCCAGGCGCGGGTGCCGGTGAAGTCGTCGAAGAACTGATTGAATCCCGCCACGTGACTGGGCTCGATTGTGCCTTTGGCCACCAAGTCCCGTTGTAGCGTCCGAAATGCGGCGGCGCGAAGTTGGGTGCGGGGTGTGGCCAACCAAGTCACACCCAGTTTGGGATTCGCTTGGCGTGTCCTGAGTCGACCTTCGTCGACGTCGTCGTAACTGAGCCCCGCGGTCAGCGCCCATTGCTCCGTCAATTGATCTTGCCAGTACACATAAAGGTTGTTGTGGTCTGTATCGAAGCTGAGCGACTCGTCAATGAGCAGCTCTTGCGGCCCCAACACGCGCACGATCAGAGGGGCGCCGGAGACGTCCAGAGGCACGGTTTTCGCCGCTTCGTCGAACGCGGCCCGATAGATTCCGGCACCGGTGATCAGACTGCCCCAGTGTGAACGCCAAACGTGCTGGGCCTCGCCTATGACCGGCTTTCCCTCCAACTCAAGCGTGACTTCCAGGTCCACGCCATCGACGAAGAAACGATCGTAAACTTCGACGTCGCGGTTTTGTGTCGCCAGCGAGACAATGGCCTGACGGGCGGGAGTGAAAGCATGCTTCACGCCCAAACGAAGGGTTTCCACTTGTGAGGACTGCCGAAGGTTGGGGCTGATTTGGTCGGGCAAATAGAATTGGGTGATATCGCCTTCGGTTTTTTCCAGGCGGCGGATTTCCAGTTGAACGTCGGTTTGGGCGTTCAACCGGTTTTGGGCGAACAATTCGATGATGTCTTGCTCGCGATCGGCATTGTCGCGAAATCCATCGGTCTCATAGTGATAGTGGCCCAGGTTCGCCGCCCACCGGCCGGAACGAATACCCGCGACAATTTCATCCCCGAAAAGGCCATCCTGTCCGCCGAGAAGGTCGGCATAAAGATACGGACCATCTTGCAGAAACAGTCGGGCGTATTCGTTCGGGCTGGCGCTGGAAGGCCCTAAACCCCGGGTCAGGCGCAAGTCCTCCTGGTTCAACTGGGGTCCGCTGGGTACGGCGTCGAAACCGCGCCACAAGCGGGCCTGCAGCTGTTCAGAGAGCCGGCCCACTTCATGACGCGGCAAGTCGGCAAACGCGGTGGCCAAAAACCGGTGCGCCTCGGCCTGGGTGGGGTCGGCATCGAGCGATCGGACGGCCTGTTGGCGCGCCAATTGGTCGAACCCAAGTTCCTGATAAACCCGTCCCAGGCTGGTGCTGCGCACCGCCAAATCCTCATCCAACATCAGGCGTGAGCGGTAAACACCCCGTCGATCATTGCGCTCGATGGACCCCTGCGCCTCTTCCAGGGCCTGAACAGGCGCGTTCTCAGCGCCTTTGAGAAAGGCCGAATACAGCCAGGGTGTGGGGTCGTTGGGGTCAAGCGTTTTGGCGAGTGCATACTGGGTTTCCGCCAGGGCAACTCGTCCCTGTTCAAAATACGCTTTGCCCAGATAGCTCCTGACCAAGGCGTTGTTGGGCGCCAGGCTGGCGGCGATCTCTAGTTGCCGCCGGCCGTCGGTCAGATCACCCTGGCGGATGCGGGCAAGGCCCAGGCCCAGGCGGGCCAAGGGGTCTGCCGGATCCTGTTCCGTGGCCCGTGCAAAGGCACGTTGGGCACGGTCTGTGTCGAGATTCATCAGGTGTGCAAAGCCCAAGGTTCGGGTCGCCAGGGCCGATTGGGGGTCGTCTGCGGCGGCTTGCTCGGCCAGCGAGACAGCACGGCGCACTTGGCCGTTGGCCAGAGCCAGTTCCGCCACGCGGGCGCGAGCCACGGTGTGATCCGGTGCATGATTCAGGGCGGACTCGGCGGCCTGAGTGGCGCCCGGCAGATCGAATACCGCTTGCCGGGCGTAGGATAGGGCAAGATAGCCCGGCAGTGATGTCGAATCGACGGCGACGGCCTGTTCGGCCCAATTCAATGCTGTCTGCTGCCGGTTTTGCGTGACGGCAATGATCGCCTGCAAGGCCAAGGCGTGGGCTCTCTGTTCATCGGGAGTTGGTGCTGACCGGTCCAATAGGCGGGCCAGATCGGATTCCGCCGCGCCAGCCCGCCCCACGGCCAGGAAAAGAGCGGCGCGATAGAGTATCGCCGCATTCGGCCAGTCCTCCGCTGGCCGGTGTTCGAGAATCTCCAGTGCACGATCGATTTGTCCCACCTTCGCCCAATCGATGGCGCGCTGAAGCGACGACTCCATGCCCGGTTGTTCACCGGGCCAGTCGGCCAGATCGCCCGGCAGCGGGTAGTAGAGCATCCAGTGGACGGCATCCCAGGGCCGGATATCCGTTATCACTGCGGGTGGTGCATCGCCGCGGGCAACAATGGAAGATCCGGCTTGAACAAGCAGGCTGCCCGCTTCGTTGCTGGCTCGAACCCGGCCTTCGAATACGGTGATTCGGGTTTGGTTTTGCGTTGAGTCGATGAGGAATTCGGTGCCGTCGATGGCGGCGTTCACATAGGGGGTGTCGACTTGGAAGTGGTGTTGGACTCGGCTGATGAAATGCACCAATCCCTTCACCACATTCATCCTAAACTCGGCTGAGTTCTCCAGTTCTCCCAGCGAGATGACGGTGTTCGGGCCGAGGCGAAGGATTGTGTGATCCTGTAGTGCCAGTGTCAGGCGGCTGTTGGCGCCGACGTGCAAGGTGTGATTCGGGCATACGTCTACGCCATCGTGAACGACGCCCCATTCAGTGTCGTTCTGAGCACGGATCTTGACGGTGCCCTGGATAGATAGGGCTGTGGCGACCGGTAGCTCGCAGGCCGCCGCTGAGATCGGTGAGACAATCGTCAGCCATATCAGGCAAGCGCTATGCAGTACTCGGCCCGCGCAGCGTCGAGAATCGTTTGAGCGTGTGCAGTGATTTGGCCTCACAACTGTTCCTTGTTGTGTCCGACCTTGGCTGGTGGCGCACTCAAGCACCACCCGAACGCCGGGTGTGTCTTTACTATCCGATATTCAACGGTACAGACCAAGCCTGTTAGCCCGCGAGTGAAATCTCCTGGCCGTGTTCGCTTTCTTCCACCAACCAGGTACGACCCTGCAAATATTGAAGGTAGAACAGGGTGGGGCCGTCGGCATGGTGCGTTTGGGCGATTTCACTGAAACGCTCGAACGCGGTTGCTGAGTCGCCGCTGAGAAAATCCGTCACCGCATGTCCGAAAGATTCGCAAAATTGCTGCCGTTTTTCCCAGCCCGGCTCGCCGACGCGCATGCAGATTTCGAACAGATCCACCGGGTCTGATTTTCCCCGGAGCCGAAAACGTCCCAGCGGACGGGTGATGATGCCGTCCACATCGCCGACGACGATACCGGAAGCCAAGATATGCGTGTGCCACATTTTGTTGAGCTGTTCGATGCGCGCGACGGTGTTGACGATATCGCCCACTGCGCGGTACTCGAAGTGGTCGATGGCGCCCACGTTGCCGAGCACCATCTGGCCGGCATGCAAGCCGATGCGGGTGGGGAGTACCGGTAAAGCGAATCGTTTTTGGAACCGCTCAACGGCCGCGAGAATGTCGAGGGCCGCTTCGACTGCCTGCTGTTGGAGCTCCGACGTATCTTGCGGCGCCGTCCACAGGGCCATCATCGCATCACCGATCACATCGGAGATGATTCCACCCCGCAGCCGGACCGGGCGAAAAATGTCTTCATAATATGAATTTAGCAGCGTATGAAGTTCTCCCGGCGGCAGCCGTTCGGCCAAGTGGGTGTATTGTGATGCGTCGGTGGCCAAGCATACCCCGAAGGCGGGTTGCTGGTGTGTTCCCATGAACGAGAGATTATCGACCACACGATCAATGTGTTCGGGGGGTAAATAGTGATTCATCGCGGTCCGCAATTGCGATTGCGCACGGCGGGTGGCGCTGGAATGTAAGCTGACGGCCGTGAGTATCGTGATCGGTAGTTGAACAGCCAGAGGCACCATGATGGGAAGCCACTGGGATTGATGCTCGAACGCCCAAGCCGCGAGGGCGAAATAACCCAGACTGCCGGCGATGACCAGGATCATGGCCCAACCGTAAATCGGCAGGGCCGCGCCCATCCCGGCGAGGATGGCGAATACCGTGAGAATGGCCAGTTGCTTGCTGGCAGAGGGTACTTGAAGCGCGGTCGATTCGGCCAGGTTGGCATACGCGGTGGCGGCGAGTTCGACACCACTCAGATCCAATCCGTCGGGTCGGGTATAGACGGTGAAAAAACCGTCCTGTTGAATGGGTTGTCGGATTTCCGCGTGACCGAGGAAAACCACCGCGTCAGACAAGTCGGGTAGACGCTCGGCATTTAAAATCTCATCGGCGGAAAGGGTGCGTATGGTCCGGGGCGGTCCGTACAGCGAGAAGATATGGGACGCCGGTCCCGCGATGGCTTCAACCAACGCCGTAGCGCGCGCGCTGTGTGGTCCATCATCGGGTAGCGTTGCTCGAATCCGGGCTTGGATGGATTCGGTCAGCTCGGGCTGCTCGATAAGTGCGCGGCGGAGCCGCGTGATGCTTGCCGGATCCAGTGAGCCATTGGATGGCAATGCGAGCGTTGCCATTTGCGGGTCTCCGAGCGCCTTCCGGATGCTTTCGATGATGGCACCCTGCGTCTCTCGTTCAGCGGTGGCCAATGCCATTACCGGGAGGCTGGGCGCGTCTGCGGCCGTATGAAACGTCCAAAAGTGATCGACCCGCGCGCCGTACTTGGGAATCACGAACGGTGCAGTGGCCGCGGCCACGTTGGCCAAGGCCGGGAACGGCGGCACGATCCGCTCCACATCAATTTTTAGGGTTCCGGAGGGGTCGCGATTGAGTGACAGGTCGCGTTCGACCATCGCGAAGAGCACGACGTTCCCCGCAGCCCGGATGGCGTCGGTCAGCCTTTCGTCCCCACCAGGGTATTTGGCGTCAGGGAAATGAATATCTACCGCGATGGCTGCCACACCCGCGGCGGTCAGGCGTTCGATGATGCGAGCGATGATGGCGCGGTCCCAGCGAGATGGATCGCGCGGCAGCGATAGCGCATCGGCAGCCTCGCTGTCCAAACTGGCGATAATGACGTTGGCCGGCGGTTGCATCGGTCCTCTGACCGCGTAAAGCAGTGGGAGTCCGGCCCAGCGCTCCAAATGGTGTCCCCCAAAGAATAGAAGGGCTGTGACGCCGCAGAGTGTGCCCACTGTGGCACTGATCCCCGCAATGCGAATGGGTACAGCAAAGTGTTGAATATTCCTTTTCATACTGCTGCCACTCATGTCAGGGGTTAATTTTTACTTCACGGCATGATAATAAGGGTTTGTTGCATTAGTAACCAAGGATTGGGGGGGCTTATGTTGCAGCTGAATCAGATTCACGTGTTTGCAGCACTTAACGGAAAGAGTTTAATTGAATTGGAACACATGGGAGTTAAACGACGTTTCGTAAAGGGCGCTATTGTCCTAAATGAAGGTGATCGAAGTGATGCGTTCTATGCCATTCTGAGTGGGCGGGTCAAAGTTTTTCTAAACGACGCTGCGGGTCGGGAAGTGGTGCTCGATGTATTGTCTCCCGGAGATCATTTTGGGGAACTGGCTCTGATAGACGGTACGCGCCGATCCGCATCGGCCATGACCTTGGAAGAGAGCTGCGTGTATGTTATTCCAGGTGATGTGTTCAAGTTGGCGATGGCGCAGCTTCCTGATCTCAATGCAGAAATCATGAAACGTTTGACCGAGCGGGTTCGAGCGCTCAGCGGCAATGTGAAAAGCTTGGCGCTCGATGATGTCTACAGTCGTATTGTGCGGATACTCCATCAATTGGCCGAGCCGGACGGTGAATGCCTGTGCGTTCGTGAGCGACTGACCCAGCAAGAGCTGGCCAATCGGGTTGGTGCGTCCCGGGAAATGGTGGCGCGCATCATGAAGGATTTATCGCGCGGAGGATATATTTCCGTCAGCCACCGGAAAATTCATATTCATCGCCGTCTTCCTAAGCACTATTGATGCGTTCATCGGCAAACAGTGGTTGATGCGGTCGCTCGGATTGGGTGGGACGTGGCTCCCGCCTGAGCCCAGCTACCGCGTGTACCCGGGTTTGCAGCCGATTTTCATCCTGAGCCAGCGAGCTCCGATCCATCAAGACACTCCCACGAAGCGTTTGTACCAGGGTATCTGGGTTCAACCGAGCGCATCGCCTCGCTGCGGCGGCAAGGGTTCGACCGACTGAGCATACGCTTGGTCAGGATTCCGTTTTGTGAAAAATTACACGGACTGTTCAGGTAATAGCGCACAGTACGATCGGTCGTCGTTTGGTTTACTGAATCGGCGCTCTGGGTAATCGTCGCAACTCCAAAGCTCAGGGCGCAGGGGGGAACTCGTCGCCGTTCCCGGCGGAAGTGTTCTCATTCAACGATGGATCGAAATATTCCGGTGGTCAGACCGGAAGGAGTGAGTAATGAAACGGAAATTGGTCTCTGCCCTCTTCGCTGCTGCTTTGACTTCTGCCAGCTTCAGTTCCCACGCTGCTCTGGTCGAAATGGACGACGCCGCATTGTCCGACGTTCACGGCCAAGGTGTGATTTCTCTGGCTGTGGCTTTCGCTGAAGTGCAAAAACATGAGGCGATTTTGAACGTCGCCCGCGCGTTGGATTTGGGACGTGAGCTGCATGAAACCCGCGAAGCCCTTACCCGTGCAGCCGTTCTGGTGCCGCTGTATGTAGGCAAAGAAATCGTCGTGGGTGAGATTCTCGGCGAGGTCTTCAGCACCTACGAGAAAATCGCGACCCGCGTGAATTTGTTTGACGCTTTCCGTCTCGGAAACGACTAAGCGTAACTGCCGCTGCGCTTTGGGCGCGAGATCGACTCGCGCCCTTTTTTTTGAAGAAGGTCGCTCGTCCATTTGGCGTTGGCTGGCGATCTTCGATATCACCAGACTTGTGACGTCGTTTGGTTGGATTGACGCCCTCTTCTCCTTTCATGGGTGTGTTTCAGTTGATCCGCGGCGTTGCCGTGAGATGAAGAAACAAGTTGACGCCTTCGTGCTCACTTCCTACGTGAACCCGTTCCAGCGAGACGCCGCTGCCTCGGGCCAAGTTGAGCAGATCCGAGCGGCTTCGGTGCCGCAAAATCCAATCGAAGAAGGTCATGTAGTGCTGGGTTGGATTATTGTCGGAAAAGTTGCCGATAACCAGAACGCCGTCTTCAGCCAGTCGTGGCAACAAGCGTTTGATCATGCCCCGAAACAAGCGGTCACCAAAATAATCAAACAAGCCGGCCGACCAGATTAAGTCGAATTTATCCGGGAGCGTCAGGCGCAGGGCGTTTTGGTTCACAAAACGGATTCGGCCCAGATGCGGCGCACATAATGCGCTGGCATAGCGGATGGCATTGGCGTCTTGTTCGACGCATACAAATTCGACGTCTTCGGCGCCGGTGAGTTCGAAATACTCGAACATGTCTCGACCCGATCCGCTGGCCACATTGAGGATTCTGAGCGTTCGACCGTTCGCGGCTTGCCGGTATTCATCCAGAAGGGCGTGAAAGTAGGCTTTTCGATTGCGAACGGCTTTGGCCGCTGCTTGGTTCTGCCAGTAGACATCCCATTTGGTCAGTCGTGGATTCGTGGAGACTTGATGCTGATAGATCTTGTCAATGATCTCGAAGTCGCCCGCATAGCCATGCGGTTTGGAATACGCGAACCCTTGCAGCGTTTTCGGCGACAAGGCGTCGCCCAGGGTATCGCGAAGTTCCGCTAAGTCGTGATCGTTGATTAGTCTTTGCCTTTTCCACGTATGTAGTTCCGTCATCCAGCCGTCGAGCTGGCTATAGTCGGCGAGTTCCGGGCCGCCTTGCTTGCTTAGTATCGCGAGATAGCTCTTGAGCTCTGCGATTCGCTCGGTGATCGCGGGTGGTCTGACCGGTAAGGGGTGGGAGTGATGTTCAGAGTGTTCAGCGAGGGTCATGGGGGTGTTCTCCGCTTTGAGTAGTTTTGTGTCCGGCTGAGCCGGGGAGGCATATGAGCGTTTCTCGGCTAACAGTCGGTTATATCTGCTGAACATGAAGAATCTTGAGTCA